>JANODM010000284.1:0-2886 GCA_031412695.1 Alphaproteobacteria bacterium | reverse complement strand
GTTCATCTTCGAAAACGATGTTCAATCCTTCGGGACGCGTTTCGGCTTTGGGCGGCTCAAACGGTTTTTTGATCGGACGCTCGATGATGATGTGCATCGGCGTTTTCAATTTAAGCGAACCCGATAAAATTTTGCCGTTCTGATCCTTGATAAGGCCGTCTTTGATCCAGGCTTGAATCTGGGCGCGAGAAACGTCCGCAAAAGATTCGGCCACTAACGTGTCCAAACGCTGGCCGATATGCGTCAATTCAAGGTGTATTGTTTCATAGGTCATGTTGCTTCATCTTAGAGGGTATGGAGCAAACCGAAAAGCCATCCGAAGGCCGAAAATTCTGGACAGGAAACATTATTTTTCTTGTCAGTTTGAACGTCGTTTTATTGATTTTCCTGATTTTGGGCCTTTTTTTCGTATGGGCCGCCGTGCAGCCCGCTCTAAGAGCTTGGCTTGAAACGTTCTTCGGGGTATAATCGGTCATCATGATCATTACGTGTCCTGCCTGCGAAGCCCAATATCTTTTGCCCGATGATTCGATTTCGGCAAATGGCCGACGCGTAAAATGCACATCTTGTTCTTACACATGGCTGCAATCCTCTAATGGAGCCGAAGAAGACGTCGAAGTCGCCAAAGAATTCAACTATGACGTCGAGCGCGCCGCTAAACGCCAAATTTACGATCCGCGCCAAACTGTCACGCCTGTCACAGTACAGCAAGGATCTTGGGGGCGTACGCTTGCTGCGGCTTCGGGATTTGCTGCGTTTATGATTGTCGTAAGCTTAGGCTTTTTGATCCTGTTCAAAGATTACGCCATGACGAAATGGCCGCCTTTAGCATTGTTTTATGAAACTGTGGGTATTCCGAAGATGGCCCCAGGTTCCGATTTGGTTTTGGAAAACGTTACAGCTTCATTAGCCGAAGATGAGCGTGTTCTACTAATCAAAGGGTCGATCAAAAACCCGCTTAAGGAGAATCGCAAATTACCGAATTTCCTAGTTCGTCTTAGCGGCAAAAATGGTTGGCTCAAGGATTGGCCGATCAGTTTATATGAAAAAACAATCGTAGCTGAGCAATCCATCGGCTTTGAATACGGTTTAAAAGACACGCCTGTCGAAGGGCACGAAGTTACCTTGCGCTTTGCAGACTGATATTCTGTTGAAGTAACTGAGTATTAATAAAATTTGGGCAGAAAGAGACTATGGCTCGCATATTAATCGTCGACGATGAACCTGATGTCCGTATGTACGTGGAGCGTGCATTGCGCGCGGATGGGCATGACGTTATTTCAACGTTTGACGGTTTCACGGCTTTATCGGCTTTGCGTGAACGATCCTATGATCTGTTATTGACCGATATTGCCATGCCGGGAATGGACGGAATTACCTTGTCCTTGCAGGCTGAAAAAGATTTTCCGAACATGAAAATTTTGTTGATGACGGGCTATGCTCATGAACGTCAACGCGCCCATAACTTGGATGAGTTAGTTCACGAAGTGCTGTCAAAGCCTTTTGACATCGACACGTTGCGTCAACGAGTCGGCGCTATGCTGACGGACAAAGTCTAAGCAAAACATCTGCTATTATTGGGGTACAGGTTCCACAGCGGGATAACCGTTTGAAACCGGGTTTTTGTTGACGGGGGTTTCCAACACATTCGGGCGTTTACCACATGCGGACACCGTCAAACACACGCATAAAACAGCCATTGCAAAAATAAGGCGCATTTTTCTTTCCTTTGAGGTCATGTGTGCTAATTTTAGCAAAAATACGGGGTAATACAATGAAGCGTTTCACATTTATGCTTGCGGCTTTTTTGCTGGTCATGCCGTTCGGCGCATCTGCCCAAGAAAAAACGGCAAAAAAATATGATCCGCCGCTTATGGAAGACATGGTGAAGCTTGAGGTTTATCAGGATTTGAAAAGCCTTCCCGAAGTTAATCTGACTCAAGCCGGGAGTAGCATCACGAATTTATCATCCACCAAAGGAAAAGTGATTTTATTGAACGTATGGGCAACATGGTGCCCGCCATGCGTTGCAGAGCTGCCATCACTCAATGCGTTGCAATTGGCACTGGGAAGTCCTGACTTTGAAGTCATTGCCGTGTCGATGGATAAGGGCACCGAAGGCGAGAAAGCTGCTAAAAAATTCATGGCCGATAATAATTTGACGGCGTTAAAGCCCTATGTTGACGGATATGACCAAATGGGAATATTGGATGCGATGAAAGGTGTCGCCGGCATTCCGGTCACCTTAATTCTAGATCGTAAAATGCGGGTCCTGGCGCGCTATCAAGGGGATGCCGATTGGAACGGACGGGCCGCCCGCGCTGTTCTGGAATATTATATAAAAAACTCAGATGCCTATAATCCGTATGAAGGCATGTTCCAAAATTACTGATTGAAATCTTTAATCATCGCCATCAAATCGCTTTTAGATGATTTGAACGAATTATCGATCCAATAGTTTTCCAAACCTTTCAGCACTATCCCCACCATCGGACCTTCACCGTTCGTAAATGGTAAAACATCCGTAGCCGTGATAGGAAATAATGGTCTTACCCATTCATTTATATAATGAAATGCCTTATCGTCGTTTTGCAGATAATAAAAATCTTTTACGGCTTGAACACCGTAATCGTAAAGCTGCCTAGTCAATGAGCGATTATTTGCAACATAATCCGCCACATGTCGGATATCTTCAACACGGCGCTTATCTTTGTTCGACAAAACGGTAACGCGATTAAGATGTTCATCATTGTGTAATCCGACCAAAGCAAGGATGCGCCGCAATGAGTCCGGTTCTTTATATTTTTGCTCAAGATGAACCAGATTTTCAAACGCATCAACGTCAACGGATGTGCTAATTAGGCCGAGAAATATACCATATTTTTC
>JANODM010000283.1:0-3983 GCA_031412695.1 Alphaproteobacteria bacterium | reverse complement strand
GGTAAGGTTTGGGGCTTTATCTCGGATTCTGAGGCCTGCGAACTCGACCGATGCGACGCGCTACGCGACGCATCTCCACTTTTCCTGGGAGGGAAATGAACAGCGATGGGACAGCCACCCACCAATCGCTATGAGATCGATGAAAAAAACGCGATTATTGCTTTGCAAGCAATTCTCACGACACGCGGAGCCGTCTCTGAAGAAAAATACCAGCGTTTTTCATTTTATCTCAGTCGCTTACCGCCCCAAAGATCGTTGCTGATTTACGGTCATGCGATGAACGCCATTTCCAACCGCATGGAAGACGAGCATCCCTATCGCGACAGCCTTAAAAAGCTGGGTCAGACGATTACCGATAACGTCACCCCTGAATTCGCCACGCAAATGGAAGATGATTTAGGGTTTTTTGAAAATCAGCGCGAATTGCTAGCTGAAAATCTTAATAAAATAGCAACGATTATGCACCACTTTAAAGATAAGGTGGCCTGAGAAGGGTCGAACAGGGAGAGATATCATGGTTGATTTTGGCAAACTAGCAGGAATTGTTTGGATGGATGCGGCGCGTAAAAGCGATATGACCGCCAGCAGCTTGTCGGGTGAAATCATTCAAAACACATTCTCGGTTACGTCGACGCAAGTCGCTCCTGCGAATAACAATGTCTTTTCTGATCGCGCGCGCCATATTGCCGTCGCCTCCGAATTCCGCGCTCAAGAACAATTGATGATGAAAGATGCTCGTGTTGCACCGTTGGAAATCAAAACGTCCGAGAATATCAAAACGAATATTTTTGCGTCGTTAGGTCGCAACATGTTGACTCCGTTGGTCATAGTCGGTTTCAATGTCCAAAGAACCGTTGCATCGGATAAGCGCTTTGTCGAACCCGAAGTTGCAGTTGTAACAAGTGGCAATGTCGTACCGTTTAAGCGTCCGATTCTAAGCTTGGCCGTACGCTAGACGTTTCCAAATTTACAAATAGGTTTGGCGTAATTTTACGTCACGATGAATCGACGCCGATAAAATCAATCCGTAACAAAACAGAACCGATAACATTGCGGTGCCGCCATGCGACACCAGCGGCATCGGAATGCCGACGACGGGTAAAATACCCATGACCATCGCCGCGTTGATAAAGACGTAAATCGAGATATTCATCGTCAATCCCATTGCCAGAAGACGCGAGAAACTTTGGCGGCAGCTGAGGGCGATAAACAGGCCGTATAAAAACGTCAGCAAGAAAAGCCCCAACAAAACAAGCCCGCCGATCATGCCCCATTCTTCGGTCCATAACGTGAAAATAAAGTCAGTTTGTTTTTCAGGCAGGAAATTCAATTTCGCTTGCGTGCCTTCTAGGAATCCTTTGCCGAACGTGCCGCCCGATCCCATCGCGATTTTCGATTGCGTGATGTGATAGCCCGTACCCAACGGGTCCAAATCAGGATTGAGGAAAATGCGCACGCGGTTGCGTTGATATTCGTGCAGGAAATGCCATGCAATCGGAATTAATCCACCCGCCGTCAATCCGCCGATCATGAAATACC
Organism: Alphaproteobacteria bacterium; assembly: GCA_031412695.1. GTDB lineage: Bacteria > Pseudomonadota > Alphaproteobacteria > Micavibrionales > SZUA-601 > JAQGJA01. Next base: position 2,444 of record JANODM010000283.1, on the reverse strand, counting down.
ACCAAGAAACGCCTGCCAACAACAAGACGGCAGCCCCCGCCATCACCAACGACATGCCTGTTCCCAAGTCCGGTTGCGCCACAACCAATGCGACGGGAAGAAAAATAAGTCCCATAGCTGGAAGTACGACATGGATATAAGAAATAGCTGCCACGTCTTTCTTTTCGAAATAAGCGGCTAAGGCCAGAATAAGAGCGGGCTTCATGATTTCCGAGGGCTGCAATTTCAAAAATCCAAAATCGATCCAGCGTTGTGCGCCCATGCCGATATGGCCTCTGACATCGACATAGATCAGCATGATGATGCCAAACGCATAAAGCGGCCAGGCAATAAAACGCCAAAAACGGATCGACACCAAAGCCGTTGCAAATAATCCGCACATACCTGCAGCAAAGCGCATCAGATGTTTATCGGCATAGGGTTCGACATGGCCGCCGCCTGCTGAATATAATGCCAGAAAACCGATGCCCGCGATCAGCGTGATCAAAAAAATTAAACCCCAATTCAACAAGGCTAGTTTTTGCCACAGTTTCGGATCTTCATAAGTATTCATGAAACTCATGCGGCTTTTCCTTTGCTGTTGCGCGCGCCGAGGCCGAACTGCATGATCTGTTTTTTCAATGGGGCGAAACGGTTTAGCGCGCGTAATCCTGCGCCGCGCAAAAATTGCAGAGCAGGATGTTGCGTGCGGATCAAATCGTTCAACCCTGTCATGGCGTGATAACGTCGGTTGACATCGCTTAGACGCGCTTGTTCATAAGGTCTCAAACCGGCGCGGTCGGTGATATCCAATCCAAGCAGTTTGGCATTGCGCAAACAATCTTGTAATACTGCAATATCATGTAAACTGGTATTCAATCCTTGAGCCCCGATGGGCGGCAAGGTATGTGCCGCTTCACCGATTAATACGACATCGTCTTTGATCAATGTTTTTGCTTTCATCGGCTTGATCGGCCAGGTTTGCGGCTGGGCCGTAAAGGTCAATGTGCCGAAACGTTTTGCGGTGATATCCGTGATCTCGCGTGATAAAGCGCCAAGCGATTGTTGCGTTTTCATCTGTGCCGTGTCGTCGTCTTCGCACCAGACCAACGCCATTTTTTTGCCCGCCATCGGAACCAACGTAAATGGCCCGCCGGGACGATACCATTCCACGGACGTGTCATGATGGGCTTGGGAGGTTGTCAATACGGCGACCAATGCCGTTTGATTTTCATCGCGCTCGTCGATTTCGATTTCTGCGGCCTTGCGCATCAGGCTGTTGCGTCCGTCGGCGGCGATCACCAGATCGGCGGTTATTTTTTTGCGGCTAGCGGTCGTTAATTGCCAACGATTTTTCGCACGTGTCGCTTGCGTGACGCTTTCTTTGATCCAGGTAATGTTACGATGTTTCGCAATCAAACCTGATAGGGATTGGCGCAGCGTGGCATTCGGGACGTTGAAACCGAATTCATCAAACGCGGTTTCGGATGCATCAAATACAAAGTGTTTGTCGCCGTCGATTAATTGCATCGTACGCAATGGCGTCGCCCGTGCCGCACAGGACATCCACACGCCCAAACCATCCAGAAATGCAATGCCGGGCGATAAAATTGCCGTCGTGCGTTCGTCTTGTTTTGTGTTAGGCATGGGGCCGATCAACGTGACGATATGATCTGTTGCCAACGCCAAGGCGGCTGTTAAACCGGCAAGGCCGGTCCCGACAATTGTTATATCGGATTGAACGGTTTTTTTCATTTCACCGCCGCCAAGAAATAATTCACGGCCAGATTCTTTTCATTCAATTCAAATGTTTTCGTCACCGGGTGGTACGTCATACCGCATGTCTCGACAGGTGTCAGTTTGCTTTGCGCGCAATAGGCAACAAGCTCGGACGGTTTGACGAATTTTTTCCAATTATGCGTACCGACGGGCAGCCACCCCAATACGTATTCGACGGCAACGATCCCTAATGCAAAGGATGCGGCGGTACGGTTAAGCGTGGATATCAACACCAATCCACCCGGACGCACCAATTGCGCCAATTCGGCGACAAACAAGCTTGGGTCGGGAACATGCTCGATGACTTCTAACGCGATGACGGCGTCATAGGTTTTGCGTTCTGCGATCAGATCGTGCGCCAAGGCACAGCGATAGTTAATTTTCAGGTTTTTATCTGCGGCATGGTGTGCTGCGACCTCAATCAGGTCCGAGGCCCCGTCGATGCCTGTAACGGTCGCCCCTAGCCGCGCCAGGGGCTCAGCGACCAGACCGCCGCCGCAGCCTATATCCAGTATTTCTTTGTTATTCAATGTTTTGAAATAATTATTCAGGCTCCCGACCAGCCATTTCATGCGGGTCGGATTCATGGCATGAAGCGGAGCCATCGGCCCATCCGGATCCCACCACGAAGCGGCCAAATCCTGAAAACGGTTAATTTCATCCTGATCGACATGTGCGTTAGGAGA
>JANODM010000282.1:0-3196 GCA_031412695.1 Alphaproteobacteria bacterium | reverse complement strand
TGTCGCCGATGAATCCTGTCATGCCATCGATGATTTGGAAAAACTGGTTGGCAAATACGCCATCGTCAATTTGAAATTAGATAAAACAGGTGGCTTGACCCACGCGTTAGACATGAAAAAACGCGCCAAAGAACTGGGTTTTAAAATCATGGTCGGTTGCATGGCATCAACGGGGCTTTCGATTTTGCCTGCGTGTGTTTTGGCTGAAAATGTGGCATTTGCCGATTTGGACGGGGCGGCATTGCTGGAAAAAGATCGTCCTGATTCAATGATTTCCTATCGAGACGGCAAGGTTTTTCTGTTATAATAAGGGCATGAATGACGGCATTAACCGTATCCCGCCTATTCGGCCCGCCGGTTTCGGCGTGAAAGCCGCAGGCAATGTCGACCGTGATAAGTTGGATCAAGGTGGCGGATCAGTAACCGACCGTATTGAAATCGATCCTGACCGCGTTACTCAAACGTCCGACAAAAAAGAAGATATCAGTCTGTCCGTCTCTACTATTCGCATCATCGCATCAGGAGTAGCTACGGGAAATCTGGATCCTAATATCGAGGCGGCATTGACGGCATTTGCGCCATTAGGCGATCTGCGAGATGCGGAGCGTTTATGCGATATGTTAGATAAGCGTAATGTGGAATTCATTACATGGCCGCCCGATCTAAGCTTGGCTCAAGCCTTGGATGCGGCAGTCGCAAGAACATAACCGTCTTTGACGGTTACCAACACTTGAGGATGGTCGGCGTCCGGTTCGATTTTTTGTCTCAGACGATAAATATGCGTTTCAATCGTATGCGTGTCGACATCGGGTGCATAACCCCACACATCGCGCAAGAGGTCGTCGCGGGTCGCGGGTGCTTCGCGGTGGTAAAGATACGCAAGCACATCAATCTCTTTTTCGGTCAGCATCACCGATGTGCCGTCGGCCATAAAAAACTCCCGCGCCATCAGGTCCACCGAAAACGCCCCGAGGGCGATCTTGGTCGGGCGGCTTTGTTGCGCCATGCGTTTGGTCAGGCTGTCAATAAGGATCTTGAGACGCTTAGGCCCGTCTTTAGAGGCCTCGAATAATGCCGCCGTGCCGTCGGATAGGGCGGCATCTTCACTGAAAACCGCATCGGGCATGACCCGTTTAAGTGTTTGAATCAAGGCCTTGCGAACGGCCTGATCAGGATGGGCGACGGTGATAAGAGGCATAGAGCCATTTTGACGTTTTGGCACGGGGTTTGCAATAGAAAAGGGAGAAAAAGGATCCTTTCTATGTCATTGCCTATTCCTTCCGCTGCTAGCGGCCCCATTCCGGCGCATCAAGCCGTTCCGAAAGATCTGGCAAAAAGCCAAGTTCCCGGTCAGGCTGAGGATACATTTTCATTTTTTGATTTTCTCGACATCGTCAATCCGTTGCAACATATCCCCATCGTCAGTTCGATCTATCGCGAACTGACAGGCGACACGATCAAAGGCCCAGGACGGGTTTTGGGCGGTGCGTTATTCGGCGGTCCAATTGGTGCCGTGTTGGGTGGCATCAATGCGGTGGTTGCATCCGAAAACAAAGGCAAAGATATCGGCGAATTGGCGATGAACCGCGTCGGTATCGGTAAGGATGACAAAGCTGTCACTGCCGAAAAACAAGATAAAACTATCCCGCTGATCGAGGTACATCCGTCGGATGCCGCCGTGTTGGTATCGCCGATTGAAAAAATGCCTTTCGCTGTCATCGCGCAAGCCGATATCGTTTGGGACGTGGCATCGCCCGATATGGTGGTTGCGGATGCTGTGTTGCCGCAAGCCAAAGAGCTAAATCAACTTAAGCCGGTGGCCGGATTAGATCCCGTCTTTGACGAAATGCCGATTGTCGAATCTGACGTTGTCACGATTGATACATCATTAGATGAACGCCTATCGCGTATGGCGGCTGCGTCATCTGAATCCGCCGTCCCTGCTGCGGCCCCGATCGAGCCTGGTCAAATTCCCAATCAGATGATGAATGCCTTGAGCAAATATCAAGCGATGCAAAATATTAGTGATAAAGCAGTGATTGTATCTGCGGCACCTGTAGAGAAAGAACGCGTTCCGTTTTCCGGCTTGGATAAAACCATTCGCCGTGTCCATACGCGTTAATGGCGTTCACCGAACAAAGCTGACCCGATGCGTAGATGCGTCGCTCCACATGCAAGCGCGGATTGGTAATCGCCGCTCATTCCCATGCTGAAATACTTTAAACCTAAATTTTCGCCACGTTGTTTCAACAGACGAAAATGGATCGCAGCATTTGCATCGATAGGCGGAATACACATTAATCCGATGATGTCCAAGCCGATATCGTTTTTACACAACGTGTAAAATTCATCCAAATTATCCAAGGAAATCCCTGCTTTTTGCGGCTCGTCACCTGTATTCACCTGGATGAAGCAGGGAATATTTTTTCGTTGTTTGTCCATTTCGGATTTAACGGCGCGTGCGATTTTTTCGCGATCGATGGTATGAATCACGTCGAACAAAGCGACAGCGTCGTTGGCTTTGTTACTTTGAAGCGGTCCGATCAGATGGAGGACGACATCGTCGTAAACACGGCGCAGATCACGCCAATGAGCGTCCGCTTCTTGGACACGGTTTTCACCGAAATGCCGCAGCCCGAAATCCAAAGCGTGTTGAATGTTTTGCGAAGATTGTTTCTTGGTAACGGCAATGACCGTCACATCGCGGTCGATATGTTTCAAATCATCCGGATAGTGGAACATAAAAATCTCCCGTCATTCTTATCCTAGAACAAGCGGGAGAGGACGTCAAAACGCGCGTTGAATAAAGCGTTTTAAAATTTCCATTTCGTGCCGATGGTGAACACGGCTTGGGTTTGGCCTGTGGTCAGTGGATCATCGTCTTTGCGGTATTGGGCTGTTGCTGTGACGCCCATGCGGTCATTAACGCGGAATGACGTGCCGACTAGGATGCTGCTGTAATCGATGTCCGTGCCGCCGACTTCTAAGCCTGCAATTTCCTGACCGGATGTCAGATAGCTGACTTGAAAACCCGTACGTCCCGTATCATAGCTGATGCCTGCGAAAAAACCTTCGGTGGTTTGCAGCATAATCGCAGGATTTTTTTCACCCCATGTATAGCCACCCCCGACGGTGACTTTTCCGACCGGCAGTGTGATGCCGACCATTTTAGCCGTCTCGCCTTCCATGTTGCGGT
>JANODM010000281.1:0-5640 GCA_031412695.1 Alphaproteobacteria bacterium | reverse complement strand
CGCCTGCAAAAGCTGTGCTGAGTTCGATCTTACCACGGAAATACGGGCTGATCGGTCCGGCAAAACCGATCCCGGCCTCACCCTTGTAACTGTTATATTCATTCAGCAAATCCATGCCCAATTGCCCGCGAATGAAAAAGCTGCCCGGGTGCCAGGCTGCGAAACCGCCGCCTAATGCCGTCCATTCCATCTCACCAATGCCACGAATAAGGTCACTATCATCGTCGCGGCCTTTGTCATAGGTCAAGTTAACCCCTGCGCTGAAATCATCATTGGCCAGCAATTTGACGCCCAAACCCTCGTAAGGCACCATCATGGCATCGCGCTCGATCACCAAAAACGCGCGGTCTTTGTATTCGAAATCGATGGCAGGAACAAATATAGCTTCTTTATCATCAGACCCCATATATTCGGGGGCGTAGCCAACGCCGACAGCGACCGTTAATTCCAGATCACGCGGCAAATTAGGGGTGCCGGGGGTCGTATCGCCCTGTCCCAACGCCGGATAGCGAGTGGATCGGTCAAAATCGGATGGTGACGCATCATAAGGAGGGGGCTCTTGCGCCCATGCTGCGTTAACACCGGTAAGAGCCACTAAAACACTAAAAATAACGGAGAAACGACGCATGTAAGCACCTCGAATGAAAAACTGTCCCCGCAGGTTAGCGAATCACGGGACTCTTGAAAAGAGTCCTTGTCTTTTTTCAGCCAGCGAGTAGATAAATACCTAGCCTTCTTATACTCTTTCCTTCACCCTTACGTTCTTCCACTCACTTTTTTCCTGAGGTTTCCATGACTCGTCGTCTTCTTGCTTCTCTTTTCCTTGTCTCGTTCCTGGCCGCTTGCGCTTCGGGTAACGGTGACGGTACTTACGGCCAAGCCGGTACATCTTCGCCATTTAACAAACAAAACGTTGGTACAGTCGGCGGCGCAGTCGTCGGCGGTCTGTTGGGTTCCAAAGTCGGCGGCGGTTCAGGCCAGTTATGGGCTACAGGCGCCGGTGCCTTGTTAGGTGCGTTAGCCGGCAGCAGCGTCGGCGCGTCTTTGGACAAATCCGACCAAATGTACGCCAACCGTGCTTTCTCTCAGGCAACAGCGGCCCCAGTCGGTCAGCCGATTACCTGGTCGAACCCTGAAAACGGTAACTCGGGCACGTATACGACGACCCGCACAGGCCGTACATCTTCAGGCGGTCAGTGCCGCGAGTTCACGCAGACCATTATGGTCGGTGGGCGTTCCCAACAAGGCGTTGGTACAGCCTGTCAAAATCCAGATGGTAGCTGGCAAATCCAGAATTAACCAGCCTTTCCCGGCTTGATCCGGGAACGGATTACGGTATCCTAAAAGTCCCGGCGCAAGTCGGGACTTTTTTTATGGTTAAAGGAACACTCGATGTCGTTGATGCAAGGAAAACGTGGCGTAATTATGGGCGTGGCCAATAACATGTCCATTGCCTGGGGGATCGCCGAAGAATTGCACAAACACGGCGCGGAATTGGCCTTTACCTATCAGGGCGATGTGTTGTTAAAACGCGTGCAGCCTTTGGCCGAAAGTATCGGATCGAATTTCCTGCTTCCGTGCGACGTGACTGACCAAGCGTCGATCGACGCGGCCTTTGCCGAAGTGGAAAAGAAATGGGGTCAAATCGACTTTATCGTTCATGCCATTGCGTTTTCGGACAAAAAAGAATTGGACGGTCGTTACGTTGACACGACACGTGACAACTTTCTTCGCACGATGGATATTTCCGTTTATTCCTTTACCGCTGTGACGCAACGCGCTGCCCCGTTGATGAAAAAAGGCGGATCCGTTCTAACTCTAACCTATTACGGGGCGGAACAAGTCATGCCGCATTACAACGTCATGGGTGTCGCAAAAGCAGCATTAGAGTGCAGCGTGAAATATCTGGCCGAAGATTTGGGCAAAGACGGCATTCGCGTCAACGCGATCTCGGCAGGCCCCATTAAAACGTTAGCAGCAAGCGGTATCGGCGATTTCCGTTTCATCCTCAAATGGAACGAATTAAACGCGCCGTTGCGCCGTAACGTCACCCAAACCGAAGTTGGTAAGTCAGCGTTGTATTTATTGTCCGATCTGGGGTCAGGTGTGACGGGCGAAAACCTGCATGTCGATGCGGGTTATCACATTGTCGGCATGGTCAATGTCGACAAAGCCGGCGAGACGGGCGAATTATTGGCGCAAATGAACAAAACCGATCAGGCCGCAGCATAATGTCAAAGGCGGCAACAGGGCGTCGTTATTTTTCGACGAAAACCTATGCCCACAGCGTCGGCCTGACCGTTGCTTTCCGCCAAGCCAAAGCCGACACGCATTGTAAATTTCTGCACGGATATGCACTCGAAGTCCGTATGGAATTCACAGCTGACGCGTTGAATGAAAAATCCTGGGTCGTAAATTTCGGCAGCTTCAAACCGATCAAAGCCTGGCTTGAGAAAAATTTCGATCATAAAACACTGATCACCGCCGATGATCCTGAACGGGCCTGGTTCGAAGACGGCCACAAGCGCGGCACGCTGGATTTACTGATCGTCGAAAAAACCAGTTCCGAAGGTTTTGCTGAAATGATTTTCGATCACGTCACGGAATGGCTAGTCACCGCGGGCTTAAGCCCGCGCGTCACCCTGCACCGCGTCGAAGTCAAAGAACATGCTGGCAATTCCGCAATGGTCGAAGCGGTTTAGGCTGCGGCTTTTTTGCTGCCCTGTTTTTTCGACGCGAACGTAAAATCATCGTTCTTCAAATCAACCGTCACCGTATCGCCTGATTTGATCTCACCCGCCAGCAATCTCTGCGCCAAGGGATTTTGCACATTGGTTTGAATGACGCGCTTCAAAGGTCGCGCACCGTAAATCGGATCATAGCCCCGGCTAGCCAAACCTTCTTGCGCCATCGGCGTAATCTCGATCGCGATATTTTTGTCTGCCAGTAATTTTTCCAAATGGCGCAATTGAATGGCGACAATGTCTTTCATCTGCGCGCGCGATAGTTTTTGGAACAACAACATATCGTCCAAACGATTCAAGAATTCAGGACGGAACGCGGCACGTACGGCTTTCATCACGTCGTCGCGCGCTTTTTCAACCGGTTCGTCATCGTTCAATTTCACCAAATATTCCGCACCCAAATTTGACGTCAAAATAATCAGCGTGTTGCGGAAATCGACGGTGCGGCCTTGGCCGTCTGTCAAACGTCCATCATCCAAGACTTGCAGCAACGTGTTGAACACATCCGGATGCGCTTTTTCGACTTCATCGAATAAGATGACTTGATACGGACGGCGGCGCACGGCTTCGGTCAACGTACCGCCTTCTTCGTAACCGACATAGCCCGGAGGCGCGCCGATCAACCGCGCAGTCGAGTGTTTTTCCATGTATTCCGACATATCCATGCGGATCATCGCCGTGTCATCATCAAATAAAAATGCAGCCAAGGCTTTGGCCAATTCGGTTTTGCCGACACCTGTGGGGCCCAAGAATAAAAACGATCCGATGGGGCGGTTCGGATCTTGTAATCCCGCGCGTGCACGGCGCACGGCGTCGGATACGGCGGAAATCGCTTCCTTCTGGCCGATAACGCGTTTACCGATGGCAGATTCCATCGCTAATAATTTATCGCGCTCGCCTTCCAACATCTTGTCGACGGGAATACCCGTCCAGCGTGATACGACTGCGGCAATATCATCTTCAGTCACTTCTTGGTTGACCATACGCTGATTACCGCCCCCGTTTTCTTCGCCGATTTTCTTTTCCAATTCTGGAATACGGCCGTATTTCAATTCACCTGCGCGCGCCCAATTACCTTCGCGTTCAGCGCGTTCCAATTCCAGTTTCGACAATTCCAATTCTTCCTTGATTTTTTGACTGGCTTGCAATTCGTCTTTTTCAGCCTGCCATTGACCCGTCAGCGTGTCGGATTGTTTTTCCAACTCGGCTAATTCCGCGACAAGACGTTTCAAACGCTCTTTGGAAGCGGAATCATTTTCTTTTTTCAACGCTTCCTGTTCGATTTTTAATTGCACGATACGGCGGTCCAATTCGTCGATGGCCTCAGGTTTCGAATCCGCGACCATGCGTAATCGTGAAGCCGCCTCGTCGATCAAATCAATTGCTTTGTCGGGCAGGAAACGATCGGTGATATAGCGATGCGATAAGGTGGCGGCAGCGACGATCGCACTGTCGGTGATGCGAACGCCGTGGTGCAAATCGTATTTTTCTTTGATGCCGCGCAAAATTGACACCGTATCTTCGACGGTGGGTTCGGAAACAAAGATCGGTTGAAAACGACGCGTGAAGGCCGCATCTTTTTCGACGTGCTTGCGGTATTCGTCTAACGTCGTGGCACCTACCATACGCAATTCGCCGCGAGCCAAGGCGGGCTTCAGCATATTCGACGCATCCATCGCGCCATCGGTGGCACCCGCACCCATCAACGTATGCATCTCGTCGATAAAAATAATCAACTCACCTGCGGCTTCTTTGATTTCGTTCAATACGGCCTTGAGGCGCTCTTCGAATTCACCGCGGAATTTTGCCCCCGCCAACATCGCACCCAGATCAATCGACATCAGACGTTTGTTCTTGAGGCTTTCAGGCACGTCGCCTTTAATAATGCGTTGGGCCAAACCTTCGACAATAGCGGTTTTACCGACACCAGGCTCACCGATAAGAAGCGGATTGTTTTTCGTACGACGCGATAAAATTTGAATTGTACGGCGGATCTCTTCGTCGCGCCCAATGACAGGATCCAATTTTCCATCCGATGCCAACGCGGTCAGATCGGTTGCGTATTTTTTCAGTGCGTCGAAGCCGTCTTCGGCGTTCGCGCTGTCGGCGGTTTTGCCTTTACGCTGTTCATTGATGGCGCCATCAAGGCGCACGGCATCGACACCCGCATCTTTAAGTAATTTTGCAATCCCGTAATCTTCCATGACCATCGCTTGCAGCACGCGCTCGGCAGTGACGAACGCATCGCCTGATTTTTTCGCCAATTCAAAGGCGCGGTCGAATACTTTTGACGTATCGGTATGCATGTACAAATTGCTGGCGCCCGATCCTTGAACACTAGGCAGATCGGCGACGGATTTATCGACGGCTTTTTGCAATTGTTTCAGATTACCGCCCGAGCGCGACAATAATTCAGGTAGACGTTTGTCTTCATCGTCCAGAAAAACTTTGAGGATATGTTCCGGTGTCAGCTGTTGATGATTATTGCGCAACGCCAAAGTTTGCGCGTGTTGCAAAAAAGAACGGGTTTTTTCCGTCAAACGTTCGAAGTCCATGGGGCACTCCTATTTTGGGCCGACTTCCCTAATATGGCGAAACGGCAGATGAATTCAATAATTTCTAAGACCCCTGATACGGGCATCAAGGCTTGATTATACCACAAAAGATGGAATCAACGTTAATTTTAAAGCGATTTTTCGCTTAATTTTCCGTTTGATCGTCGCTGCGAGGGGCGGCCGGCGGATTAGGACGGCGCGGCTGACGCGGTTGACGATTTTGAGGGCGGGATTCAGCCTGACCGTTTTGATCAGAAGGTGCGGATTTCGTCGTAATCGGCACTTGCAAGAAGTTCGGCAACGCGTTTTCATCATCCATGTCAGAGGATGCATCACGCGAT
>JANODM010000280.1:0-3008 GCA_031412695.1 Alphaproteobacteria bacterium | reverse complement strand
GATCGACCGCTCGACGTTGTACAAAGGCAAGCCTGTTAAAACGTTGACCGAAGGTCAACGCGTCACCGGCGGCCGTAACAATTTGGGTCGTATCACATCACGTTTCCGCGGTGGCGGTCACAAGCAAGCTTATCGTTTGGTCGACTTCAAACGCAAGAAATTGGATGTGCCCGCAATCGTCGAACGTTTGGAATATGATCCGAACCGCACGGCGTTCATCGCTTTGATCAAATACCAAGACGGCGAATTGTCCTATATCTTGGCGCCACAAAAATTAAAAGAAGGCGATACCGTTATCGCCGGCGACAAAGCCGACATCAAACCCGGCCACGCCATGAAATTATCGGCTGTTCCAGTTGGTACCTTCATTCACAACGTTGAAATGAAAGTCGGCAAAGGCGGTCAGTTGGCTCGCTCTGCTGGAACCTACGCTCAGCTGGTCGGCCGTGATGCCGGTTACGCTCAGTTAAAATTGTCTTCGGGCGAAATGCGCGTCGTGCCTGCTGATTGCATGGCAACGATCGGTGCGGTTTCAAACCCTGACCACATGAACCAATCGTTCGGCAAAGCCGGACGCCAACGCTGGAAAGGACGCCGCCCGCACAACCGCGGTGTCGTCATGAATCCGATCGATCACCCACACGGTGGTGGTGAAGGTCGTACATCCGGCGGTCGTCACCCGGTTTCCCCATGGGGTAAAACGGCTAAAGGCGGCAGAACACGTCATAACAAGAAGACGGATAAATTCATTATTCGTCGCGCGAACAAGAAATAAGGGAGCCCCACGATGGCACGTTCACTGTGGAAAGGACCGTTTGTCGACGGTTATCTAGTCAAAAAAGCGGACAAGGTGAAAGCCTCGGGTCGCAACGAAGTGATCAAGACATGGTCACGCCGCTCGACAATCATTCCGCAATTCGTCGGTTTGACGTTTGGCGTTCACAACGGCAATAAATTCATCCCTGTTTTGGTAACAGAAGAGATGGTCGGTCATAAGCTTGGCGAATTCGCCGCGACCCGCACCTTCCATGGTCACCAGGCGGCGGATAAAAAAGCCACCGTGTCGAAATAACGGGGAAGATTATGGGACAAAAAGCAAACACGAAACGCACCGCAGAAAACGAAGCTATGGCCGTTTTACGCAACGTGCGCACCAGCGCGCAAAAGCTGAACTTGGTCGCACAAATGATCCGCGGCCAAAAAGTCAGCAAAGCGTTGTTGGATTTAGAATTCAGCAACAAGCGTATCGCCAAAGCGGTATTCAAGGCTTTGCAATCGGCGATTGCGAATGCCGAGAATAATCACAATTTGGATGTTGATCGTTTGGTCGTCAAAACCGCTATCGTCGGTCGCGGCCTGGTCATGAAACGCTTTCACGCCCGCGCCAAAGGCCGTGCCGGTGCGATCCAAAAACCATTTAGCCACCTGACGATCGTCGTCAGCGAGCGCAAGGAGTAGTCGGTATGGGACAAAAAGTAAGCGCAGTTGGTCTTCGTCTTGGCGTCAATCGCACCTGGGACAGCCGTTGGTATGCCGATAAAGATTACGCGGCAACTCTGTATCAAGACATCAAGCTGCGCGATTTTCTGCAAAAGAAACTCAAGCTGGCCGGCATTAGCCGTATCATTCTGGAACGCGCCGCCAAGAAATTGGTCGTGACACTTCACGCCGGTCGTCCAGGTGTCATCATCGGTAAAAAAGGCGCAGACATCGAAAAACTGCGCTCTGAAATCGCGACAATGACGAAATGCGACGTCGCCTTGAACATTTTGGAAATCCGCAAACCTGAAATCGACGCCCGTTTGGTCGCTGAAGGCGTTGCCAACCAACTCGAGCGCCGTGTGTCGTTCCGTCGCGCCATGAAACGCGCCGTTCAATCGGCATTGCGTTTGGGTGCACAAGGCATTCGTATCAACGTGGCCGGCCGTTTGGGCGGAACCGACATTGCCCGTATGGAATGGTATCGCGAAGGTCGCGTGCCGTTACACACCTTGCGTGCAAATATCGACTATGCATTGGGCGAAGCCTTGACGACCTTCGGCATCATCGGCTGCAAAGTTTGGATCTATAAAGGCGACATCATGACGCACGATCCGATGGCTCAGGACAAGTTGATGCAAGAACAACAGCCGAATAACCGTGCGGCATAAGGAATAAGGAATTAGATCATGCTGAGTCCGAAAAGAACAAAATACCGCAAGGCTTTCAAGGGCCGTATCAAAGGCGTCGCCACAACCGGCACGTTGCTGAACTTCGGCACGTTCGGCATGAAGGCGTTGGAACCATCACGTATCACGGCACGTCAGATCGAGGCGGCCCGCCGCGCGATTACGCGTCACCTGAAACGTCAAGGCCGCGTCTGGATCCGTATCTTCCCGGACATTCCGGCAACGACGAAACCTGCCGAAGTCCGTATGGGTAGCGGTAAGGGTTCGCCTGAATTCTGGTATGCCCGCGTTCACCCGGGCCGCATCATGTTCGAAATTGACGGCGTTCCCGTCGGTTTGGCTCGTGAAGCATTCGACCTGGCGGCTGCGAAGCTGCCGATCAAAACGAAATTTATCGTCCGTATCGGCGAGGAGGCAGCGTAATGGCTAAAGCGAAAAAAGACACAACCAAGAAAAACAAAATGGCGGATGTGCGTCCGATGACGGATGACCAAATCACCAAACGCATCGAAGACATCGCCAAAGAACAGATGAATTTGCGTTTCCAAAAATCAAGCGGTCAGCTGCCGAACATCAAAGCGGCCTTGCCTTTGCGTAAAGAAAACGCTCGTTTGAAAACCGAGCAATCAGCCCGCCGTAATAAACAAAAAACGGCTTAAGGAGAGAAGAGCATGCCACGTCGTGTGATGGAAGGAAAAGTCGTCAGCAATAAAGCCGATAAAACTGTAACGGTTTTGGTCGAGCGTCGCGTGATGCATCCTTTGTACAAAAAGTTTTTCAAGCGCAGTAAAAAATATTTGGCGCATGATGAAGCAAATACCTGCGGTATCGGTGACAAGG
>JANODM010000279.1:0-3682 GCA_031412695.1 Alphaproteobacteria bacterium | reverse complement strand
CCGGCCCATTCAGCTAAGACATCATCTTGCGAGGCGGCCGCCAACGCGTTAACGGTCGGCCAACGCGTAATAAAGCGTTGGAAATAGGGAATGACAGTCGAAACACCTGTTTGCTGCAACATGATTTCTGAAATCCAGGTGTGATAAGGCGACGCTGCCCGTCCTTGGTGTTCTCGCCATGGCAAATCGCGTCCATGCTTGTCATACCATGCCAGCAAACGGGACGCTTTGGGCAAAGCAGTCTTGCTCGCAGATGATGCGACATAAGTCCTGACCTTGGATGGAAATATGCTTGTTTTTGCCATAAAAAAATGTTACCAATTCGTTAACAGGAAATACACTAATGTCAGGCTTCAAGAAAACAAGCGACAAGCAGTCTCCATCAGCAGGGGGGCCAATCAGACAAGGCGGATACGTCTTGCGTCCCGTATCGGATGCGGCACGCCCCGTCATAAAAAAAGTTCTGCCTAAAAGCTCTGTTGTTTTCGAACAACTTTTTGACGTTTGGTCTGATCTAATGCTTGGCACCGAGGCTTCTGCCTCGATCCCTGAGAAGCTTGCTCTTAATCGTACTCAGCAAAAAGACGGAATTTTGCATGTTTGGACGCAAACGGGGGCTCAAGCCACGGAAATGTCGTTCAATAAAACGATGATCATGCAGAAAATCAATGCGTTCTTCGGATATAATTTGGTGGCAGATCTGCGTATTACGGCATTTCCGCAGATGATGACGCTTTCTAATGACAACAAAACGGGGGTTGGAATCGCTAACATGCGCCAAAGCATTCCGTGTCAATCCCTTGACAAAATGCTGCAAGACATTTCGAATCCCGCTTTGCGCGAAGTTCTTAAAGGCTTCGGCAGCGTACTTGAGTCTAACCCTTCGGAAAATATAGACATTACAGGAGAAAAACATGCGTAAGACGATTCTGGCGACACTGGCGATTGCATTTATTGCCTTAGGCGCTGCATTAGGTGTGGCTAATTCCGACGACATCAAAGGGCTTTTTGCCTCTCAAGAACGCTATGGCAAAACAGAGCAAACCGCAGCGGTTGAAAATGCATCTACGGAAGAAACAACGCTTGCCGCTGCTGACACATCATCGACAACGACAGAAACGACCGCTAATGATGCCGTATTAAATGAACAAATCACGGCCGCCGGCGATGAAGACGCGGCGACTAGTACCGTTGAGCCTGTTGCTGAAGCCACGACAAGCGAAGAAGCCAAAACAGAAGAAGCTGCAACAGATGAAGAGCCGAAAACGAAATTTGTTGTGGATGTCGCCCGCGCTTTGAAAGACCGCGAAGTCGGATCGAAATCGGCTCCGCTGACTGTGTATGATTTCAGCTCACTGACATGCCCACACTGTGCTTATTTCCATTTGAACATCTATCCTAAGGTCAAAGAAAAATATATCGACACAGGCAAAGTCCGTTGGGTATTTCGCGGTTTTCCATTAAATGACCCAGCATTAAAAGGCGAGATGCTGGCTCGTTGCGCCCCGGAAGACCAATACGAAAAACTGACCAAATTGATGTTCGAAAATCAAGATCGCTGGGCCTTTACGTCGGATCCGATCGCTAATTTAAACATGTTGGTTCGCGTAGCGGGAATTAATGACGACATGTTCTTGGCATGCGTCAACAACAAAGACCTTGAAAGAGGTTTGGCTGCTGCGGCACAAGTGGCAGGTGATAAATACAAGGTCGCCTCTACCCCAACATTTATTTTCAACGAGGGCGTGAAAAACTTTTCAGGTGCAGGCAGCTATGAAGGGTTTGCGTTGGACTTAGACCAAACCTTAAAAGGCTTGGGCGTTGCTGATACGTCGACGACACCTGAAGTGAAGACTGAAATGTCGACGTCTCCAAAGCTGGAAACCGAAACCGCGCCGTCCGAGACCAATCCGTTAGCTCCTAAACAGTAAAGATCAAACGATGGTTCAGTTCACTAAAATACGAATGAGCGGCTTTAAGTCGTTTGCCGATCAAACCGAAATGGAAATCATGCCGGGACTGACGGGTATCGTCGGTCCGAACGGTTGCGGTAAATCAAACATGACCGAAGGGTTGCGTTGGTTGATGGGGGAAACGTCGCCCAAATCGATGCGCGGCAGCGGCATGGAAGACGTTATTTTCGCCGGAACAGATAAACGTGCGTCACGTAATTTTGCTGAAGTCGTCTTGACGTTGAATAATCCGAACAGAACTGCTCCCGAGCCGTATAGAGATGTCGACACGCTTGAGATTTCACGCCGTATCGATCGCGGCATGGGATCGGAATACCGCATCAACGGTAAAGTCGTGCGTGCTGCCGATGTTCAGGTGTTATTCGCTGACAGTTCAACCGGTGCGAACTCGCCATCGATTGTCTCTCAAGGCCGTGTTGCTGCCTTGATTTCTGCCAAGCCGATTGAACGTCGCCGCGTTTTGGAAGATGCCGCGAATGTTTCCGGTCTGCATAACCGCCGCAAAGAAGCCGAAATTCGTTTGCGCGCAGCCGAAAAAAATCTGACCCGTGTTGATGATTTACTGGGTCAAAAATCCAACCTGCACCAAGAATTGGTCAAACAAGCCAAGCAAGCTGAACGTTACCGTACGTTGTCTGACACTATTCGCCGCCTTGAAGCCTTGACGATGGCGATGGAATGGACACGCGTATTCCAGGATTTAGAAGCTGCGCAAGCTTCGATGGTTGTAGCCAATGAAGCTCAAAATCAAGCCAAACAGGCGATGTATGACTTGTCCAAGCAGCGCGACAATCTGCAATCTGCTTTGGATCATGTCGACCGTCAGATCCAAGACGTTCAGCAAAAAATCCAAATGCAAGTCCGCACCAAAGAGCGTGCCGAAGAAGAATTGCAACGTTACGAGCAGGCACGCGTCGATTTGGAACAGCAACTGCAAAGCTTGACGCATGATAACGACTACGAGCGCCAGGCCCTGGAAACGGCTAAAGAAAAAATCGCAGCCCTTACAGCGGAACAACGCGAAAGTGAAGCCAAGATTGCCAATTTCAGTGGCGATTTGGAAACAGCACTCAAAGCCCGTGATGCCGCTCGCGCCGCTTATGATGATGCGCAACAAAAATCAAACCAGCAGCGGGCTGATTACGCGACATTGACGGCACAACGTTCGATGTTGCATCAACAGGCGCAACGCGCGTTGAACGAAAAAAATAATCTGACGTCCGAACAGGAACGCGTTGCTGCTGCGTTGGAAAATCTGGCAGCCGATATGCAAACGGCCGAAGTGGCGCCGTTGCAACAACGCGTCACTCAATTGGAACAAACGTTGCAGGTTACGTTGGACAGCGTCACACAGTTGGAAAAACAATCCGAAGCCGCTACGATTACCACAAAATCGAGTTACGAGGCGCTACAGATTGCTCAATCGGCGCTTAATCGTATCGACATGGAAATCAAAGCACTTGTGGCATTGACAGAAAATTCCGCCAAGACGCAAAACTTTCCGATCATGCTGGACAAAATCCAAGTGACGGGCGGATACGAGCAAGCTTTGGCCGTTGCGATAGGCCGTGAATTGCGTGCGGGCTTGGACGCTGCAGCGCCGATGTACTGGCAAGAGCGCAGCGACTTGAATGTTACGCCATTACCGTCTGGCACGGTAAATTTATTCAGTGTCGTCACAGCACCATCTGCGCTGAAAACCGCTCTGA
>JANODM010000278.1:0-2036 GCA_031412695.1 Alphaproteobacteria bacterium | reverse complement strand
CTAACTTGATGGCTAGGATTGCAAACCTGGCAAAGGCTGGAGGTTTTGAGTTCAATGGTGCCAAGATTGGTGGTGAAAAATTAGACGAAATATTTCAGTATCAGTCTATTCACTTCAAAGACAAGGTAGATTTAGCCTTGCCACCTGAGACTCGACTCGTTGGAGCTACCGCATTTCAGTTCAGTCGTGAATCAGCGATCGGTAAATTCGATTATCTATTTATCGATGAGGCTGGGCAAATGTCACTGGCTAATTTAATCGCGATCGCTCGGTGTGCGGATAACCTCGTTCTCGTCGGCGATCCGATGCAACTAGAGCAGCCCATGCAAGGCTCCCACCCTGGAGAAAGTGGCTGTTCGGCTCTCAACTATTTCCTGAATGGACAAGCAACAGTGCCACCAGAAATGGGGATTTTTCTCGATACGAGCTACCGAATGCACCCTAGCATTTGTCGATTTATTTCCGACGCGATTTATGAAGGCAGATTGCAGTCAGCCGCACAAACAGATCGGCATCAGGTAAAACCTTTGACAAAGAAGGAAAACTGGCATCGAGAGAGCGGGATTTTGTTTATCCCCGTCGAACATGAAGATAATAGCCAATCCAGTGAAGAAGAAATTAATATCGTTGAGAAAGTAGTAGCCCAGATGTTAGGACGTGCCTACGTTAGCGATCGAGGGAGACGAACCGATAAGATTCAATTCGAGGATATTTTAATCGTGGCACCTTATAACTTACAGGTTCGTAAACTGAAAGAACGTTTGGACGACCGAGCTAGGATTGGCACTGTTGACAAATTTCAGGGACAAGAAGCTCCGATTCTGATTGTTTCAATGTGTTCGAGTAATGCCCATACAATCCCGCGAGGTTTAGAGTTCTTGCTCGATCGCCATCGAATCAATGTGGCGATTTCCCGTGCCCAGTGTCTATCACTTGTTATTGGTAGTCCCATGCTGGCGAGGGCCGCTTGTTCTACCCTGGAGCAGGTAAAGCTTGTTAATTTATTTTGTAAGTTGGTTGCCTAAATTATGTGTCGATAGATTTCGGTTCACTGGCTAAAATAACTATTTCTGTGACACATCCATATCTCCAGCTAAAATTTTCAGCAGTATCCATCGATCGTCATCGCTAATTTCGTCTTTGGGCGTGTCTTCTGAATATTTCTGCCACCACAGAGCATCGCGATAGTTTTTAGCCAAACCATTCAAAAAGTCTAGAATTTCTCGCCGCATTTCCGCAGGAACCCGATGTCTTGGTGATTCTACTACCGCCAATCCGATCTGGGATAATCGAGATAACCAAGCCTTACGTTCTCCGCACTGTCCCGAAGAGTCAATCGATCCCCCTCCCAACCAAGCATGACAATGAGAACACCTCCCCACACGAGTCTTCGCCGCAATAATCGGCTGGCTCTTCTGACAACTCGGACAACGGCGATCGAGCAATCGATCGTGGCGAGGGCAAATTGACACGATCGTTAACGACCACAACAGCGGCTCATAAATCTCACTATTGCCATCCTGCCACTCCTGTAAGCAAACTGGACACCATTCCCGATGGCTCTTGAGCATACTGATAATTCGATCGACAAACAACGAAGAGAAAATATTCCCCGTCCCTCGTTTTCCCATCAACCAACTCGACAGGGTTAACTCCGCCAGGTTCGGTTGCATTGTCAAACCTTCGAGTGCATCAATATACCTTACCGCCACCCGATTATCCCCACTTGGATGACTCTGTACATTTACCGATTTAGTAATTCCCTGCTGTCTCATCCCCGTAGGTGGTTCGATAATATAGCGCAATAGATTAGTCGGTGAGACACAATGAGCTTCCGCCAGCCGACAGATATAGCTGGTTAAACCCTCAACATATCCGGTCCCGGTTCCGATCGGTGGCATTGAGTAGAGAATACTACGTTTGGGGATAATGGGCGACTCAATCGATCGCGATCGACTAATATCGAGATCGTCATTTAGCATTTTCGGCTTTGCTGAATTAAGGTATGAAACCATCGGTAGGGGCAATTCATGAAT
>JANODM010000277.1:0-2358 GCA_031412695.1 Alphaproteobacteria bacterium | reverse complement strand
ATGTCGGCGATGGCCGAACTTTTACATCAATTAGGGTATAAGGTCCAAGGATCGGACGCGGTCGACAGTGCGAATTTGCAGCGTTTGCGTGATCAGGGTATCCGGGTCTTTGTTGGGCATGAAGCGGATAATATTTTCGATGATGCGAAGAAACCTGTCAGCGGCTTGGTTGTTAACGCCGTTTTGAAGCAAGATAATCCTGAAGTCATGAAAGCGCGAGCATTGCGCATTCCGCTGATTAACCGTTCTGAACTATTGGCCGAAGTGATGCGAGTCAAATGGTCAATTGGTGTTGCGGGCACGCATGGTAAAACAACGACGACAACGATTGTCGGTGCATTGATGGAAGCGGGCGGCTTTGATCCGACCGTCATTAATGGCGGGATTGTCAACGCGTACGGCACGAATACGCGCATCGGGCAGGGCGAATGGGTCGTGGTCGAAGCGGATGAAGCCTATGGCACGTTTTTGAAATTACGTCCGACGGTTGCCATCGTGACAAATATCGATCCTGAACATCTGGATTATTATCATACATTCGATAACGTACGCGCTGCGTATAAACATTACGTTGAAAGCACGCCGTTTTATGGTTTTGCGGTGTTATGCTTGGATCATCCCGAAGTGCAAAAGCTGGCGGCAATGATTTCCGAACGCCGCATCATTACGTATGGCACGAACCCACAAGCCGAAGTGCAGGCCAAAAATATTCGTCAAACACCGCAAGGAAGTTATTTTGACGTTCATATTGACGCGCCGCTATCGCCTACACCACGCGTCATCAAAAACATGCACATGCCGACACCGGGATTGCACAACGTGTTGAACTCATTATCGGCGATTGCGGTTGCTTTGCAATTAGGCATGAAAGACGATGTCATCATGCAAAGTCTGGCAGCATTTTCAGGCGTTAAGCGACGATTTACCAAGACAGGCGAAGTCAATGGCATTACGATCATTGACGATTACGGCCATCACCCTGTCGAAATCTCAGCTGTCCTTAAAGCCGCGCGCAGCACGATTCCAGAAAATGGAGCGCAAAAAATTATCGCCGTCGTACAACCGCATCGTTACAGCCGCGTCCATGATTTATTTGCCGATTTTTGCACGTGCATGAATGATGCCGACAGCGTGATTATTGCCGATGTTTATTCTGCTGGTGAAGACCCGGTCCAAGGTGCGGAAAAAGAAGACATTGTCGCAGGTTTGATCCAGGCCGGACACAAAAATGCCATGATCTTACGTAATGAAAGTGATTTGCCCGATATGATTCATCATCTAGCTAAATCAGGGGACATCGTCGTATGCTTAGGCGCAGGCAGCATTACAAAATGGGCCTATGCTTTGCCTGAACAGCTTCAATCTAAAACTAAGCAGGCAGCTAACGCATGAGCGTAATGTTTCCTAATGCGGAAAGAACGCTTGCTCGTTTGCCATCTGTGCGGGGTCGTCTTTCAACGAATGAGCCTTTGGCGCAAGGTACCTGGTTTCGCGTCGGCGGTCCTGCGGAAATTTTGTTCAAACCTGCCGATGAAAATGATTTGGCGGATTTTTTAAAAAACACGCCACGCGATATTCCAGTCACGATTTTAGGTGTCGCATCGAATACTATTATCCGCGATGGTGGCATTCCAGGTGTCGTTATTCGTTTGGGTCGTGAATTTGCTGATGTCAAAGTCGATGCAAACGACAAAACGATCTTGCATGCGGGGGCTGCGGGCCTTGATTTAAATACGGCTATGATCGCACAGAAAAATGGCATTGCAGGTTTGGAATTTTTATCAGGTATTCCTGGCACGATCGGTGCTGCGATACGCATGAATGCAGGATGCTATGGCGTCGAGATGTGTAATGTGCTGATCGATGCGGTTGCTTATGACCGTGAGGGCCGCACGCATATTGCCACTGCATCTGACATGAACATGCAATACCGTCATACGGATGCACCGGATGATTGGATTTTCGTGTCCTGTCGTTTAAAGGGTATGCCTGGTGATCCTGCCGTTATCAAAACGCATATGGACGACATCAAAGCCAAGCGCGAGGAATCGCAACCAATCCGCGAAAAAACGGGCGGGTCAACATTTGCAAATCCCGAGCGCGATCAACCTGGCGCAGGAAGCGCATGGCAAGCAGTTGACAAAGCGGGCTGTCGAGGCTTGATGGTCGGCGGCGCGCAGATGTCGGAAAAACATGCAAACTTTATGATCAATACGGGCACGGCAACTGCTGCCGATTTGGAAAATTTAGGCGAGTTGGTATGTGAAAAAGTAAAAGCGTCTTTGGGTATTGATCTGCGTTGGGAAATCAAGCGAATAGGGAATAAAGAAAACGTCACCCAACACATGCGCATTGCTG
>JANODM010000276.1:0-2335 GCA_031412695.1 Alphaproteobacteria bacterium | reverse complement strand
CGCGCTACCGCTTCATCCACGTCCGCATCATAAAATTCGGCAACCTGATTCAAAACATGCGTCAAATTTCCCGATTCTTCACCGATACGCACCATACGTACGACCAGTGAGGGAAATTCACCTGTGTTATTTAATGCGGCCGAAATTGACGCACCATCAGAAATTTGACGTTTCGCACGGCTCAACGCTTCTTTCATATACATATTGGAAATCGTCTCGGTCGATGTGTCCAAGCATTTTAAAATTTCTAAACCCGATTTGAACAAAGCGGCAAACGTTCGGGAGAAACGCGCCAAATTGATCTTACGCGCGACATCGCCCAAGACCGGCACGCGCAGCACGAACATATCCCAATTATATTTGAATGTCGGTGAGGTTTTGTTCATGACGTTGATGAAAACGACAATCCCGATCGGCACTGCAAAAACGTATGGCCAATTCGCTTGCAAATAATCGGATGTTGCGATCAATGACCGCGTCATGAAGGGCAATTCTTCACCGATGTTTTTCAAGAACCCGATAATCTGAGGCACCGTATACATCATCAGCAATGCCAATACAGCCAGGAACACCAACAATGTAAACAGCGGATAGGTCAACGCTTTGATCGTACGGCGGCGCATCATATCCGCCCATTTCATAAAGATGATCAACTGCTCGAAGGCATCGGCCAAATTACCCGTCTCTTCGGCGGATGCCGTCATCGAGATGACGATATTACTGAAATAGCGCGGATGTTTGATCATCGCTTGGGATAACTGCGCCCCTTCCGACACGTCGCGGTAAATTTCTGACATGATGTCGCGCAAAATCGAGGAATCAGTACTATCGCGAATATCGGCAAGGGAATCCAATAATGGTACGCCAGAACGTTGCAACTGTTCCAAATGAACGAAGGCCTGAATCATCTCACGCGCTTTGACGCGGCCCAAGCCGGGAATCACGAATTTCGTTTGACGTTCAGGTTTGCAATCGATCAATTCCAACCCAATGGTTTTCAATTGCTGGAACAGATCGACCTCGTTCATCGAAGACAATTTGCCTTTGACCTGTTTGCCTTTTTCGTCAATCGCGCGGTATTTATATTTTTTCATCTACTTCATTCGCCCGACAAGATTGACCGTATCCATTAAGCATTCCAAACTGGTGACGCCCGCTAATACTTTTTCAACACCATCATCGGCCATGCCGCGGAAGCCTTCAAGTTTCGCTTGTTTTTTCAATTCCGACTTATGACCGCCAGCCGCCAAAATGTCGTTCAACTCGTCAGTGAACAACAAAATCTCGGCGATAGCTAAACGGCCTTTATAGCCTTGATTCCCGCAGCGCGCGCATCCAACAGGATGGTTGATAATGGGCGGCTTAGTGGGATCAACACCCAGTAACTGACATTCTTCTGCCGTTGCCGTTTCAGGTTTTTTACAATGCGGGCACAAACGACGGACAAGGCGTTGTGCGAAGCTGGCGACGATCGCACCCGCCAGCATCCCCGGTTTCAAACCAAGATCGATCAGACGTGGGATAGCCCCGAAACAATCATTCGTGTGTAGCGTGGTAAATACTTGGTGCCCCGTCATCGCGGCCTTCAACGCCTGTTCAGCAGTCGGCTCGTCGCGGACCTCCCCGATAAAAATAATATCAGGATCCTGGCGAAGCAAGGCTTTGACACCGTTCGCAAACGTCAAACCTGTAGACTCGCGTACAGCCGATTGACGAATAAGGGGCAAAGAATATTCAACCGGATCTTCCAAGGTCATGATGTTGACCTCGGGACTATTGACCGCATTGATCATCGAATACAACGAAGTGGTTTTACCGGAGCCTGTCGGGCCCGTGACGATGATGATGCCTTCAGGTGCCGCAATGGATTTTTTGATCTGTTTCAAATTATGTTCCGAGAAGCCAAGCTCCTCGAGCGATTTGATCCCTGCTGATTTATCCAAAACACGCAACACCAAGTTTTCACCATGCACAGACGGCAAAGACGATACGCGGAAGTCGGCGGTACGTCCACCGACGGTCAAATTAAAACGACCATCCTGCGGGTTTAATTTATCAGCGATGTTCATATCAGAAATAATTTTGATACGCTGTGCCATTGCGTTCCAATATTCCTTGTGGAATGTCTGGACTTCGCGTAACACGCCGTCGATACGCAAGCGCAGACGGACGAAATTTTCTTCGGGTTCGAAATGTAAATCCGACGCGCCGACCTTGACGGCATCATACACAAGCGCGTTAATCAAACGCACGATCGGGTGTGCATAACCTTGATCTTCGGCAATCGCCGTCAAATCGACTTGACCCGATTCCAGTTCTTGTAAATCTGGCAGCA
>JANODM010000275.1:0-1979 GCA_031412695.1 Alphaproteobacteria bacterium | reverse complement strand
GCGTTGGAACTGACGCAGAGCTGCCTCGACATCATGCAGTGGGATATCGTGCCCAATTTGATCGGCCAAAATCATATCCAGCAATTTGCCGATGATTTCCGCTTCATGCTCGTGGCCTTTTTTCTCATGAACCTCGTTATAACGCCATTCCAGTGCATGGAAAAAACGATCTACGATTTGCGAGTAATATTCCCCGAATTGTCCGGCCTGTCCCATATCTATTTCCTTATCCTTTATTCGCTTTTGACGGCGTTTCCACCGCGTTGTTCATGGGTCTTATTATTACCATAAATACTAAAAGAGACGTTAATGATATGGGAAATAAACAATGCATATCCCGTAATTTCAGTTATTAACAAAAAGTAAATTTTTTACTCGTTTTTTAAATGCAACCAACGTAATATCGCGGCATGACCCTTTTGTCCCCACCCTCTGCATCTACTCTTACCTCTAACTTAGCCCCAGAGGCGGCCGCGATTGCGCAGCCTAAAATCGGCGAACCGTTGGTTATCGTATTCGGTAACGAGAAAGGCGGATCGGGGAAATCAACCATGGCGATTCACGTCACCGTGTCATTGCTGCAAGAAGGTTTCAAAGTCGGCACATTAGACCTCGACAGCCGTCAAGCGACCTTCACGCGTTTTTGGCAGAACCGCGAACAACGGAATGGTGACGAACATTTAGGCCTGAATTGCCCCGTACATATTCCCGTCGCCGCCAGCAAAGCATCCAGCACCGAAGAACGCCTAAGCGAAGAACAAAGCCGTTTATCTGATGCGATGGCGACGCTGAAAAACGAAGGCTGCGATATCATTGTGATGGATAGCCCAGGGTCGGATACAACACTCAGCCGTTTGGGTCACCGCCAGGCCAATATTTTGGTGACACCGATCAATGACAGTTTCATCGATCTGGATTTGATCGCAAAAATCGACGGGCAAACTTTGGCAATTCAAAAACCCAGTATTTATTCCGATATGGTGTGGGAATACCGCAAAGAACGCGCGATCATGCGTGGCGCGCCGATCAAATGGTTTATCGTGCGTAACCGCCTGAGCCATATCAATGCGCAAAACAAAAAGAACATTGAAGATTTATTAAAACAATTGGAACGTCGTTTCGCGTTCACGTTTATGAACGGGTTTACCGAGCGCGTCATCTACCGCGAGCTTTTCCTCAAAGGGTTGACCTTGATGGATTTGGACAAAGTGCCAGGCGAAAAATTATCGATGTCACATTTATCCGCCCGTCAAGAAGTTCGCGCTTTGGTTCATGCCATCGGATTATTAGAAGACGTAAAACAAAAACAACAAGCGGCGTAAGCCGCAAGCGAGAATTCGTTCATGGCATTCGTTCATCATTTCGACCCCAGCATTTTACGCGAATACGACATGCGTGGCATCGTCGGAAAAACACTTCACGCGAAAGACGCATATGCATTGGGCCGTGTCTTCGGGACGTATGTCGTCCGCCAAGGCGGAAAAAAAGTTGGGTTTTGTTATGATGGGCGCGTGTCGTCGCCTTTATTTGCACAAGAATTATCCAAAGGTTTGTCCGAATGCGGATTATACGTCGAAATTTATGGTGTAGCACCTACGCCCCTGGCCTATTACGCCTTACACGAACGCGGTTTAGATGCGGCGATGGCTGTGACAGGGTCACATAACCCGCCCGAGTACAACGGTATTAAAATGGCACTCAAATCAGGTCCCGTTTACGGCGAAGTGATTCAAGAATTAGGCAAGATGACCGCCAAAGGCGATGTCGTCACCGCAAATGGCGGATCGATTGAGTCGTTTGATATTTACGACGCGTATATTAATCGTCTGGTTGCCGATTATACATCGCACGGCAAAAAACCGATGAAGATCGTGTGGGATGCAGGCAATGGTGCCGCGGGAGCCGTGTTAAAACGCCTGACCGATAGAATCCCGGGGAACCATATATTATTGTTCGATGATGTCGACGGAAACTTCCCG
>JANODM010000274.1:0-2792 GCA_031412695.1 Alphaproteobacteria bacterium | reverse complement strand
CGAAAACCGATTCCGCTTCGACCGCTTCATTCACCAATAATGCATTTAAAGCATCAGCCAAAGCCGCTAAATCGGCTTATAACTTTGCTGACACTTCAAGCTTTATGAACCCGCAACAATTCTTCAGCTCGTTCTCAAAAGGCCAGACCTTCCAACCTGCAAACATGCAGCAATGGATGGAACAGTGCATGCAAACCAGCCAGAAAAACATGGAAACATTGACGGCTTGTGCGCAAATGGCTGCCGAACGCACGAAAGATCTGATGGAAGATCAAGCGAACTTCATGAGCAAGTTTTTCCAAGAGACAGCATCGACGGTTCAAGAAACAATGACCAGCAATGCCGATCCTAAAGACAAAATGGAAGAGATTGCCGAATACACCAAGTATTTCATGGAAAAAACGGCTTCTGCCGCTAAAAAAGCTGCTGAAGAAAACGTCCAGATTGCTCAGAAAATCAGCGAAAAACTGCAAAAACGCGCAACGGATGCCGTTGAAGAATTGCGTTCTGCTGCTTAATTCGGTTTCAACGATTTGAATTGAAAAACCCCGCTTTAGCGGGGTTTTTTATTGCATGTGTCATGTGGGCTTAGTCTAACATCTTCAACTATACGCCTAATCCAGCTAACACACTCGTAACCCCGACGAAAGTCGGGGTCTCTAGCAGAAAAAACCGTAACCCTTGCGCAAGCGAGGGTCTTGTCCCGTTGCTGGAGATCCCCGCTTACGCAAGGATTACGGTTAAATTTAGTGTGGTTCTTTTTTCTAAATCAAACTCAGAACGTCATCGACTTTCAGCGGTTGACTCTGTGACGTCAGAAACCCCTCGCCAAATGATACGCCGATTTCGCGGCCCACCGCACGTCCACGCGCATCAAAATATTCCCAGATGTCTTCGCGCGAAATGATCGTCTCCGGTTCTTCGGACGCTTCGGAGTTTTTACCGAACTGCGTCGCATAGGCTTTGACGGCGTGAATTTTCTGAGGCCAGTGATCCGAAACGTCGACAACAAAATGCGGCACATGTTGATGAAATTGAATATAATGAAACACACGTTTCGGCCGCCAAAATTCTTGCGCCTTGCCATCATCCGATGTTTCGATTTTCATCAAACCACTTAGAAAAGCGGCTTGCATCGCAATGCCATGCGCGCGCCCGTGATCGGGATGACGATCGCAAGGCGGGTTGGTAAAAAGAATTTCGGGTTGATGGCGACGAATGACTTGGATGACTTGACGTACATGGTCCTCGTCATTATCAAAAAAACCGTCGCGAAAGCCTAAATTTACGCGCACGGAAATGCCCAGGCGTTTGTCAGCTTCGGCGGCTTCGGCATCGCGAATGTCAGCGTTCCCACGGGTACCCAATTCGCCCCGCGTGAAATCGCAAATGCCGACTTTTTTACCTTGAGCCAATAATTTTAAAATGGTTCCGCCCATCGCGGCTTCGGCGTCATCGGGATGCGCCGTCGTGATCAATACATCAAGTTTCATGGAAATAGTCCTGAGATAAATTAAAGAACTCTCCGTAAGTCGGAGAAGAACGAACAAGGCTTTACCGGTTTTAAGCCGGGGAGCTTAACATCGTTCCTGATCGATTTGCGAACGCAAATCTTTTAATTTATCCAATAAAAGAGAAAGATCGGTTTGACGCGAAGCCGTCATCGGCGACGTCGTTTCCGGCGGCTTGGCGTGGCCATTCGACGGTTGAATCGCGGCACTTACGGATACGGATGCTGATCCGTCATCATTCAACGTGGGTACGGATTGCTTGAGCAAACGGTCTTTGCCCAATAATTTTTGTACGCCTTTAATCGTGTACCCTTGGGTATACAATAAATAATGGATCCGTTTAATCAGATCGATATCTTGCGGACGATAATAACGACGGCCACCGCCGCGTTTCAAAGGACTGATCTGTTTGAATTTCGTTTCCCAGAAGCGTAAGACATGCTGCGGAACATTAAGTTCAATCGCCACTTCGCTGATTGTACGGTAAGCCGAGTCTGATTTTTGACCCTTACGAAAATCATCTGCATGATCATCGTTTTCAAAGTTCAACAACGGCATGGCCACATTCATCAACGAATGTTACTCCTTGGTTTTGATTCCTTTGCCGACCTTGTCTTTCAACTCTTGGCTGGCGCGGAAGGCGATAACTTTGCGTGGTTCGATAGGCACTTCTTCGCCTGTTTTCGGATTGCGTCCGACGCGAAGACCTTTTTGGCGAACATTAAAGCTGGCAAAAGAAGAAATCTTAACATGGTCGCCCTTGGCCAATGTGCTGACGACATGGTCCAAAACCTGCTCGACCAAATCGGCGGTTTCGTTGCGTGACAAGCCTACTTCTTCGTAGACGGCTTCGGCGAGATCGGCGCGGGTAATGGTACGTGTAGCCATGTGATTCGTTTCCTTGAGAATTTTATCTTTGTTATAATCAGTTATAGCGACATCTTGAAGTCGGCGCAAGTCGCTTTTACCCCAACCTTACCAACGCACCAAAGCGGCACCCCAGGTAAGACCGGCGCCCATCGCCTCAAGCAAAAGCAAGTCGCCGGGTTTGAACAGATTTTTTTCAACACCATGCGCCAAAGCCAAAGGCACGGATGCCGCAGATGTGTTGCCATGTTGACCGACGGTCAGAATAACTTTTTCCGGCGGCAGTCCCAGTTTTTCACCTGTTGCATCGATGATGCGTTTGTTTGCCTGATGCGGCACAAGCCAATCGATGGCCGATTTATCGATTCCATTAGCGGCCAGTGTTTCGTCGACGACTTCGGCCAGACGCTGCAC
>JANODM010000273.1:0-1628 GCA_031412695.1 Alphaproteobacteria bacterium | reverse complement strand
ATCTGGTAATCATCACCCTCTAAAACACCTAACCCAGGAATCTCTAACGATGTGGAGAGAAGAGCAGGGGGAATCAGATCGATCGTCACCCCTTTCGCTAGGTTGCGAATCTGCCACTTTACTAACATCGTTTGAGACAGGACTAATGACTCAGGGATAATTAGCTCCCTTCCAGATGGAATTGTAAAACCACCTGTAAAGGTGTAATTTCGAGGATCTAAATATGCCTGTGTCATGAGTTATTTGGGTGTTTTTTTCTTGTCGCGGTAAGCAGCCGCAAAAGCCATCGATTTACCTTCGCTAGATACAATTGCAGCAACATTACTTACTACCTCAGCTTTTGTCATTATTTCTTGAACCATATTCGAGAAAGTGTGAGAGCTGGGCATTGCAACTTTGACTGAAGCTACATCCTTACCTCCGATTCTTGTGAGCTTTTTAAACTTCACAGTTACCGAGCGACTAGCTCCAGTTGCACCCATAGAAATCATGGTAGTTACTTTCGCTTCCTTGCCATTAATCTTGGTTTTAATCTCCCTAGTTCTCATTTTAAGGATCTGATCTGGTTGGATGATTTCAAAACCAAAGTATTTAGCAACTGCATCTTTGATATAAACCATTGGAGATCTAGCAGACGTCAACCCTGCTGTAGGTGCAACTAATCCTCCGTCTGGTTTGAATTTTTTTGACGTACCTTTTTTAAATTGGCACATCACGAACGATCCGTATACCCCACCTTTACCTTGTGCCATCTTTTTGTCCTGTTAATTATTAGATTGTGTGAGGATTTCGAGGGAAATCCTCTAAATTTAGCTTGCCCAAACTGGCATCAAAGCCAACCTAAAGGATTAAAGAACTTGAGTTTCCAAGATGTACAGGAAGTCTACCTCTCTGAGTTCGATTAGGTTAGTAAGCGCATCGATAAACAAGCGAACGGGAATGTTGAACTGAATAGTAAACGCTGATAATTCTAAATCAGCATTAATCACAGTTTGATTCGGTGTTTTGGTAACAACCGTAGACTGAACCTGACGCTCCCAATAAGTGAGCAGTTTAGCCAACTTAACGATCGCACCAGCCAAAAAGGCTTCAGTCGCCAAAGTTCCAGCACCAGGTACATAGCTAGCTAAAAACTCGCTCAAAATATTCCGAGGTACCAAATTAGTCTCACCAGTATCGAGATCGAGTACCAGGCGTCCAGGTAGAGTCACAGTTGCCGCAAAAACCTTCTCAGCGTCTCCAGTGACCTGATAAGACACAAAAGTCGATGGCGTGCCCCCTTCTTGATTCGATTCGTTCTCCGCTTTACCCAAAGCGATAACCGCCTTCATCGCAGCCTGTAAAAGGTTATCAGCCTCAACCGATGAACCGCCGCTTACATAATCCCATGCGTTAACTGCCATTGTCTTTGTTTGTATTTTTAGTGGTTAGGTACGAATATTTGGGTTTGCTGGGAGCTTCAATCGCTCAGAAAACCCAAATATTCGGATATCTACAGAATGCCCAGAATCCGCACCCAGAGCCACAATTACATGGTGTTACTGTTTTCGTTACCTATAGGTAACGAAAAAACGACCCACATGGCCGAAATGGCAAAATGTATTATCAATTGCCCGATCAAAAGTGGG
>JANODM010000272.1:0-6527 GCA_031412695.1 Alphaproteobacteria bacterium | reverse complement strand
CGGAATCGCCGCCAAGCGATTTGCCTGATTTATCATGGGAATGATTATTAAATGGCCGCTGAAATCATCTCGTCCGTTTTGCTTGTAATCCTGATCGTCGTGGTCTTGGGATTTTTCTACCTATGGCTCTTATATATGATCACGGATATGACCAATTAATCGACTAAAAGGGGTGTATGCATGCTTATCGGATTTATCGGAACCCCTTGCTGCGGCAAAAGCACCATTTCCTTCGGTCTGTGTTACGCGCTTAAAAAACACGGCTATGCCGTCGAGATGGTCACGGAATACGCCCGCCGTCATATCATCGACTGCCGCATCAACGGTATTACGGGCAATGGCGGATTTGCCGGCCAGGAAATCATTTACGGCCAAGACAGTAGCAATGCGTTGCTGTATCGCGAATATTCCGACGCCATGACGATCACCGACGGGTGCACGATCAATTGTTCTTTTTATAATGACTTTAATCATCTGAACTTGGTCGATGAAGCCAACAAATATGATTTGTTGTTTTACATTCCAACCGAAGACGTGCCGCCCACACCAGGCGATGCCAATCGCGTACAAAACCGCGACGAAATCATGGCATTGGCGACAAAATGGGAGGCAGCCGTGCGACCCTTGATGAAAGCCGTACCACATATCGTCGAGCTGCGCGGCTATCCGCATTTCACCGTCGATCAAATGGTCCAGACCGCGTTGAACACAATTGAACAGCGTTTCTTTCAAAAGAAAATTGCAGCCTAATTTTTAAACCAGGTCAGCACAGCAGCAAATGCCAGGAACACCGCAAACCCTTTGCGCAACGTAACCTGATCAACCGATAACGCGATGCGCGCACCGAAAAAAGCCCCCACGAATAACCCCAAGCCGATTACCAATCCGTAGATGATATGCTGTTGGCTGAGGCGGCCCGACGTATAATATTCGTACACCGCGAATGCACCGACAGGTAAAAGCAACGCCACCAGGGACGTCGCAGACGCGGTGTGCATTGGAAATTTCAAGATCCACAACAAAGCAGGCACAATCAGCAGCCCGCCACCGATTCCGAACATGCCTGACAAAATCCCTGCACCGACGCCGATACCGCCCAATAAAAACCAAATCATCATTCGACCTTTCGTGTTCTGTCTTGAAAACCGTTTAGTGCCATCTATTTTAAGCCTATGCGCTCTGTTATTCCTACTGTTTTCGTGATTTTATTGTCTTTATCTTCTTCGGCTTTCGCTCAATCGACACCGCCTAAACCCGTTCAGAACGGCCAAAACGGTTGGTGGAACGCAAACCGTGATTCCGCGGGGATCGCACCCCTGCCCTCAAAAGAGCCGCAAGCCGTTGTCCAAATCTATGCCGCGCGAGCTTATGGATGGCGTAAATATTTTGGCGTGCATGCATGGGTCGCGACGAAGGAAAAAAATGCGACTGCTTATCAAACCTATCAAGTGATGGGATGGATGAAATGGCGCGGCGAATCCGTCATCTCGATTAAATCAGATGTGCCCGACCGGTATTGGTACGGGCAAAAACCCGATTTGATTTTCTCAAGTACGGGAAAAGCAGCGGAAAAGATGATCCCCGCCATTATTGCTGCGTCAAAATCCTATGCCTATCCAGATGATTATCGCTTGTGGCCGGGCCCCAATAGCAATTCCTATGTGTCGCATATC
Organism: Alphaproteobacteria bacterium; assembly: GCA_031412695.1. Classification (GTDB taxonomy): domain Bacteria; phylum Pseudomonadota; class Alphaproteobacteria; order Micavibrionales; family SZUA-601; genus JAQGJA01. The sequence goes on along the minus strand of JANODM010000272.1, from coordinate 4,854 downwards.
ATTCGTAATACGCCGGGCATCCGCATCGAATTACCGCCGCATGCGATTGGAAAAGATTGGATCGATAATGGAAAATTCTTTGCGCGCTCTGAAAGCAAAACGGGTTATCAAGTTTCTGTATTCGGATTACTGGGTGTAACGGTGGGCAAAGCCGAAGGATTGGAAATCAATATCCTCGGCATGACATTTGGACTTGATGTCTTGAACCCCGCGCTGAAACTGCCCTTTATCGGACGTGTGGGTGTCAAAGATAAAGGTGTTTAGGCAAACAATAAAAAAACGGCCCTAAAAGGCCGCTTTTTTTAATATGGTCGGGATACTCAGATTCGAACTGAGGGCCTTCTGTACCCAAAACAGACGCGCTACCAGGCTGCGCTATATCCCGACGAAGTGGCCTTTTAGCATAGGCCCAGCCCATAACGCAAGGGCTTGGGCCTAAGATTTTCGCTTAGCCTTGGCAGGCGCTATGGGCACTAAATCACGGGATTTCCACAAATATTTGCAAGCCAACGTGCGTTGCGGGGCCCAGGTATCGGCAATTTCATGCAATTTCCGCATCAATGCGGCACCTGTTTCCGTCACATTATAATGTTTCACCATCATTTGGCGGATAACCAAATCACCAATCGCAAATACGTCGGGGCGATGCATTGCAAACATCAGAATCATCTGCACAGTCCACAGGCCCACACCTTTAATCTGGGTCAATTCCGCGATGATCTCATCGTCTGTCAAATGACTGAGGCGAGCATGCGTGATCGGATGTTTCAAATGAAACGCTGCGACCGATTTCACGTACATGACTTTTGCACGCGACAAACCGACGCTCCGCAATTTTTCATCCGGCATTTTTAAAAGTTTTTTCGCATCCGGGTAATTATCTTTGAACAGTGCAATAAATCGCGCGAAAATAACGTCGGCGACTTTGGTCGACAGTTGCTGACCAACAACCGAATCCAACAAGGCCAGATATAAATCGTCTTTGACGGATTTTTTCGGCTTGGGCAATGTCCTGACCAAACCGGTCATGATTTTATCGTGCTTGTGCCAGGTCATCTTGTGATGACTTTAGGCAATCTTGCGGTATTTGATGCGATGCGGTTCGTCTGCATCATTACCCAAACGGCGATGGCGGTCAGCTTCGTACTCTGCGAAATTGCCTTCAAACCATTCGACATGACTGTCGCCCTCGAAAGCCAAGATATGCGTGCAGAGGCGATCCAAGAACCAGCGGTCGTGTGAAATGACGACGGCGCAGCCTGGGAAAATCTCTAACGCCTCTTCTAATGCGCGCAAGGTTTCGACGTCCAAATCATTGGTCGGTTCATCCAACAACAAGACGTTCGCGCCGGATTTCAGCATTTTCGCGAGGTGCACGCGGTTACGTTCACCACCCGACAAGCTGCCCATTTTTTTCTGTTGGTCGGACCCTTTGAAATTGAAGGAGGACACATATGCGCGTGATGGCATGATTTTCGTGCCGAATTCGATGTTATCAAGGCCATTCGAAATTTCCTGCCACACGGTGTTGTCGTCTTTTAACGTGTCGCGGCTTTGGTCGACATAGCCCAACTTGACTTTGTCGCCGATATCAATCGTGCCCTTGTCAGGTTTTTCGACGGCTGTAATCATTTTAAACAAGGTCGATTTACCTGCGCCGTTCGGACCGATAATGCCGACGATGCCGCCGGGCGGCAGGTTGAACGTCAAGTCGTCGATCAGCAAACGATCACCATATGCCTTGGACAGGTTTTTTACCGTGACGACGTTTTGACCCAAACGTTCAGGCGTCGGAATGACGATTTGTAATTTTTCCCAGGATTGGTTTTTGGATTGTTCCAACAAATCTTCATAGGCCGTAATACGTGCTTTGGATTTCGCTTGGCGCGCTTTGGCGCCTTTGCGGATCCATTCCAATTCGCGAGCCAATGTTTTGTCGCGCGCGTCGTCTTGTTTCGCTTCTAATTCCTGACGTTTTTCTTTAGCCGTTAAATAGGCCGTATAATTACCTTCATACGGATAGCCTGAGCCACGATCCAATTCTAAAATCCATCCCGTAACATTATCTAAGAAGTAACGGTCATGCGTAATCATGACGACGGTACCGGCGTAATCACCAAGAAAACGTTGCAACCATGCAACTGATTCCGCATCCAAGTGGTTGGTTGGTTCGTCCAACAATAACATGTCCGGTTTGCTAAGCAGCAAACGCGCTAAGGCAACGCGGCGTTTTTCACCGCCCGATAATTTCGTGACTTCTGATTCCGGCGGCGGGCAACGCAATGCATCCATCGCACGTTCCGCTTCGCGTTCCAATTCCCACAAATTGCCGGCGTCGATTTTTTCCTGCAACTCGGCTTGTTTAGCAATCAACGCATCCATTTCTTCGGCCGACATTTCCTCGGCAAACTTCATCGATATCTCATTGTACTCATTTACGATCGCCATTTTGTCGGCCAGACCGTCCATAACGTTTTCCAAAACGGTTTTGGTCGTGTCCAATTGCGGCTCTTGTTGCAAGTAACCGATTTTAGTGCCGTCGGCGGCCCACGCCTCACCGTGAAAATCAGTATCAATGCCCGCCATGATTTTAAGCAACGTCGATTTACCCGATCCGTTTGGACCTAAAACGCCGATTTTAGCACCCGGATAAAATGACAACCAAATATTGTCCAAGACCTTTTTGCCGCCCGGATAAGCTTTGCTGAGGCCTTTCATGACGTACATATATTGTGGTGCCATCGGCTATTCCTTTAGATTGACTTGATTTTATTATTGGTTTTCCTACCTGGAAACATAGCATAAGCTTTGCTATTGTCGAGACCAGGAACGCTGTTTTTTCGGAGTAAAACCCCTATGGCTGTCATTTTCAAGAAAGACCAAGACAAGTCGCTGAATGATCTGGGCGGGTGTTCGCCGATCTTGGTTTTTGCCATTGGTTGGGAAAACAAGCCCATGGATGGATTGGTCAACAAATTATTGAAGAAACGTCACGAAGCCGATTTTGATTTATCTTGTGTTGTGTACGACAACAACAATGACCGCATCGATTGCGTGTGGTACGCGCAACTGAACAGCAAAGACGGTGCCATTCGTCACAAAGGCGATGATACGGTCGGTTGGGAAGGCGGCGACGACGAAACCGTTTTGATCGACTTAAACCAATTAAACGACGAAGCGAAAACATTGTTCTTTGTCATCAGTTCGTTCTCAGGCGACAGTTTTTCAAATGCAGAAGATACGTATTGGCGTTTGTTCGACGGCGCATCAAAACGCGAATTAGGTCGCTACACGATCAGCCCGCGAGACAAAACATCGGCGAAAATCGTCATGCGGATGCAGAAAACCGAAAGTGAAGGCATCAACGAATGGCGCGTCAAAGCGATCGACGAAGCCGCAACGGGCCAGAACATTCAGGAAATCTTTCCCGAGATCCGTTCGTTGATCGAAGCGTAAGCTTAATTAAAACTTCCCGCCTTGGCCGGGTTTTTGCGCATTGATCTTGTCACCTTTGAACGCGCGTCCGCCGCCTGAGCCGCCAGCAGTGGCATTGCCTTCGACTTCATCGATTGTTGCTTTGAAAATCGATTCAAAATCCGGCACGGTACCTTTTTTGATCAACGCAATCGCTTGCTTCGCAAAACGACAACCGCCTTCGAACCAATTACGTTTTTTGCCGGCCAGTTGCGCGCCGTTATAGCGCAAGCTAGTCGCCATAAAAACACCCGTCGGTTCACGTTCCAATTGCATTTGCATGACTTGACGGAAATTCATTTTACCGCCTGCGACATGTTCGATTTGTTGAATTTCAGTGTTCAGCATATTACCGTCACCTGATAATGATACTTCGGCCATGATGTCCATGCCCTTATCGGCGTTAAAATAATCAAACGGAATCGTTTCATACGGGCGCAGGACGGCCTCGACCCCTAGTTTATTCAGAAACTGTTCCAGTGTGACACGCATGATTTCTATGGTATAACAGAATGGCTTAGTTCCCACAAGCCAAACGATTTACGACAAACGGACACGGTTTTGATGAAATACCTGATAAAAGGCGGCGCATTCGCCGCATTGCATATCGATTTGCAAGCCGATGAATGGGTCAAAGCCGAGAAAAACGCCATGGTTGCCATGAGTGGCGACATGAAATTATCCAGCCGCATGGATGGCGGAATTTTACGCAGCTTTGCGCGTAAATTCTCGGGCGAAAGCTTTTTCTTTCAGGAAATTCGCGCTGCTGATAAACCAGGCTGGGTCGTGTTATCACCGATTACATTGGGTGGAGTCACGCCGATTGAATTAGACGGGCGCACCGGAATCACGGCTGAGAAATCATCTTTTCTGGCCGCAACGGAACATGTCTCGATCAGCAGCAGCGTTCAGCGTTTGTTGAAAGGATTATTCGGTGGTGAAGGCTTTGTCGTTATTAAAATCAGTGGTCAAGGCACGGTCTTCCTCAGCAGTTTCGGCGCCATCGAAATGATTACACTGCAACCGGGTCAAGAAATTGTCGTCGACAATACGCATCTAGTCGCATGGGAAGACTCAGTTACCTACACGCTTGGTAAAGGTGGCACGTCCTGGATGTCGGCGGTTCTAGCTGGCGAAGGCCTCATTGCGCGGATGAAGGGCCCTGACAAAACATCGGGCAAGAAAGAGGGCCGGGTATGGATCCAAACGCGGACCCCACAAGGATTCAAACATTGGATGGGCGTCTTGCGCGGCGCTGTAAATTCAGGTAATTCTTGAGGGTGTTTTCATTTTGGTTTCGATAGGGTTTTATTGTGGAACTGACCGGTTTACTTGCGACATATTTGCCCTGGTTCAGCGTGTTCGGCGGGCTTGCCGACC
>JANODM010000271.1:0-9606 GCA_031412695.1 Alphaproteobacteria bacterium | reverse complement strand
GGCAAAAATTTCGGTCGAAAATAATTTCCCTGCGACCTGCACGCTTGATTTATTGCCTCAATACCGTTGCGCATTTTGCGCCCGGCCACAATCAAAGGAAACGCCCAAAGGCACAAGATGCTGGGTCGGCCGGTTGCAGTTATTTCGGCAACACCGCCGCCTGCACGACTGATAATCAGATGCGCACGCTTGAACAATTTCGGCATGTCGGTGAAAAACGGCTGCAGGCGCGCACTGATATCGATACGGTTATATATGGCCGTTACCGCATTCATATCTTCGGGGCGGCATTGTTGTGTCACAATTAAACGCGAGCGTAATTCCGGCGCAATCATTTCAATCGCTTCAGGCACGACTTTGCTGAACAACGAACTGCCTTGGCTACCGCCGAAAATCAGCACTTGAATCGGATCGTCTTTTTTCAAAGAAGGATACGTGAAATCGCCTGCGAAAATCTTGCGCAGCGGATTGCCGACATAGTGAACTTTGCTGACAAAAGCCAAGTTCATATTTTTCGTTTCGGCAAACGATGTCGCAATAAAACGTGTTTTGGCCGCGACCTGACGATTGGCGCGGCCGAAGATCGCGTTTTGCTCGTGAATGATGGTAGGAATATTCAAAAACTGCGCGGCAAAAAGTGGTGGAAACGATGGATAACCGCCAAAACCGACGACGGCAGACGGCGAATATTCGCGGCACATCTCGAAACTTTGCAGCAAACCATAAGCAATTTTCGATCCTGCAATCGCTTTTTGCTTCCAATCGCCCGCTAATGTCGCGCTGTGAAGAATATGCGGCGTGATATTCGTGTTGCCGAAATACCGTGAACCGCGCTTATCCGTTATGCATTCGACCTGAATGCCGCGGCCCATCAAAACTTCCGCCAATGCCAAGGCAGGAAATATATGACCGCCCGTACCGCCGGCGACAAGAAAAACAGTTTTAGCCATCGTTTAATTCGACCTTTTTAAGATATGCTGGCGAGTCAGTCCTAGGATAATACCCATACTAAGGCCTAACGCCAAGAGCGACGATCCGCCATAAGACACGAAAGGCAAAGTCATCCCCTTGGCTGGCAAAAGGCGCAAACTGGATCCCATATGAATTAAGGCCTGGCCGCCGAATTGAACTAATAGACCCGACACGGCCAACATGATGAATAGACTGTCGCTTTGACGCACACGCTGCATCCCGCGCCACACGATAAACCCATATAAAATAACTAATCCGATCGTCAGGATCATGCCGAACTCTTCACCCGAGACGGCAAAAATAAAATCGGCATGTGCATCCGGCAGCACGCGCTTGATCTCGCCCTGACCGGGGCCTGTCCCGAAAAAACCGCCGTTTTGAAATGCTTCGAGTGCACGGTCGACTTGATATGTATCGCCCGCTTTGGGATCCATAAAACGGTCGATACGACTGGTCACATGCGGAAAAGTCAAATAAATGCCAAATAGCCCTGACGTAAAGATCACGAATAAAATCGCGACAACTGATAAAGGCAAACCTGCCATGAAAAATTGTGCCGCCCACACGAGACTAACGACGACAGTCATACCCAGATCAGGCTGCAACAGCAACAAACCGACGATCAAAACATAAATCACACAAGACACAATATAACCAGGAAATCCGTGATCACGATGCTGGCTTGAGAACAGCCAGGCAGCGACGACGGCAAAAGTCGGCTTGATAAATTCCGAAGGTTGCAGCGATAATCCGCCTAATGAAATCCAACGGCGAGCGCCGTTCAATTCCGATCCCATGATCGGCACCAAAAACAACATGACGACTGAAACTAAAAAAATGATACTGACGGTACGGCGAATTGCCGTAACCGACATGATGGATAATCCCAAAATCAAAGCTAATGTCGGAACCAGATAAAAGAAGTGTTTCAAGACAAAGTAAAACGATGGCTGATGTAACCGTGCAGCGATGGCGGGGCTGGCAGCCGTAATCAGTACCGCGCCGAACAAAATCAACAGACCCAAAGCACCTAGCATCCAGCGGTCGACACTCCACCACCAGCGACCCAGTAACGATTCATCCGTACGAGAGATGAACAGGTTCATGCTGCCACCTGTTTTTTCAGGGCATGTGCCAATCGTTCGAAATGATTACCGCGTTCTTCAAAATTATTATATTGATCGAATGATTTGCACGCAGGAGCCAATAACACGGTCGCCATTTGACCCGATTGCTTGGCCGCCTCGTATGCATCCGTAACGGCGCGATCCATCGTTTCCGAAACGGTTACTGTCAGATGACCGTTTAATTTTTCTGCAAAAGCCGATGCAGCCTGACCGATCAAAAATGCATGACGAATTTTCGGATAAAATTTTTCCAGGCCATCTATACCTTCGGCTGTCGGTTGGCCCCCTGCGATCCAATAGATTCTGTCAAAGCTATCCAAAGCGCGGGCCGTTGCATCGACGTTCGTCGCTTTGCTGTCATTCACGAACTCGATATTGCCAATCGTCGCGACGCGCTTTTGACGGTGCGCCAACCCTTCAAAGGTCAGCATATGCTTGACGATGTCGTCACGTGACATCCCCAGTGCGGAACAAACCGCGAACGCTACAGCGATATTCTGGCGGTTATGCACACCTTTTAAAAAAGGATGATCGGTTACGACCGCATCATCAGGTGTTACTGCTATAACGTTATGTGAGGGCGATAATTCAGACGCAATTTTTTTCGTGACAGAGCTGTCAACAGCAATCACGGCGGTTTGCGTTTTTTGGTGTTGCGGTCGGAATATTTTTTTCTTGGCAGCAACGTAATGCGCCATGTCACCATGCCAATCCAAATGATCTTCCGTAATATTTAATAAAACCGCGATATCGCATACGGGATTAGACGTGATATCTAATTGGTATGACGATAATTCCAACACATAAATGCCATCCTTGTCGAAAGACGGCAAAGCACATGCTGCAACACCGATATTACCGCCAACAGTTACTTTCTTACCTGCCTGCTCAAGTATATGACCGATCAAAGCAGTCGTCGTCGATTTTCCATTCGTACCCGTAATCCCGATAAAGCGTGCGTCCGGTGCCGACAAATACAATAAATCGATATCACTGAGAATTTTTATATTTTGCTCACGCGCGCGTCGGATGATCGGATGCGACGGCTTGATCCCCGGTGCTGGAACCAAAGCATGATAGTTTGATAAATCATGTGAAAAATCACGCAAGACAAAATCGTTTTTTAATGCATTGCGCGTCGTTTCATCGTCAACCCATGCATGATACGCGACCCCTGCTTGCTCACAGGCTTTTGCAACCGCTTTACCGGAAACACCCAGACCTAAAATCGCTAGCGGTTTATTTATCGATTTAAGAAACGACAGATCCGCCATTAGCGTAATTTCAGCGTGGATAACCCGACCAAAGCCAGAATGATCGCGATAATCCAAAAACGGATCACCACCGTCGTTTCAGGCCAACCCAATTTTTCAAAATGATGATGCAACGGTGCCATTTTAAAAACGCGTTTACCGGTCATTTTAAATACGGCGACCTGAATGATCACCGATACTGTTTCAACGACGAATAATCCGCCGATAATCGATAAAACGATTTCGTGCTTGGCAATTACGGCCATAGTGCCCAAGGCTCCACCCATCGACAACGATCCGGTATCGCCCATAAACACCATCGCGGGAGGCGCATTATACCACAAGAACCCAAGACCTGCGCCGATTAATGCACCGCATAAAATAACGACCTCGCCCGTGCCTTTGACAAAGTGAAGTTGCAGATGCTCGGCAAATACCGCATTGCTGACCAGATAAATAATGACACCAAAACACCCCAGGGCAATCATCACAGGACCTATGGCCAGACCGTCCAAACCATCTGTCAAATTAACCGCATTGGCCGAACCGACCATAACGAAAGCGGCGAAGACATAGTAAAACATGCCCATATTCAAGACGACATTTTTGAAAAACGGCAGAGCCAATCCCGTCGCGTTTTGTTTGTCTTCGGCATAATACACAATCGCGAAAGATGCGATCAAACCGATTACAGTTTTGATCAACAAACGTGTTCTTCCCGAAACACCTTTGTGGCTTCGTTTTGTCAGTTTCGCGTAATCATCGAAAAACCCGACTAGCGCGAAGCCGAAAATGACGAACAAACAAATCCATACATACGGATTATCCAAACGTGCCCATAATAATGCCGAAATTCCGAACGAGATCAAAATAAGCATCCCGCCCATTGTCGGCGTACCTTGTTTTTTAAAATGCGTTTCAGGTCCATCAGAGCGGATCGGTTGACCGCTACCTTGTTGTTTTTTCAGCCAAGCGATAAGAGGTTTGCCGATGATGAACGCGATGATCAGCGCCGTCATAATTGCGCCGCCCGTACGGAACGTAATGTAATTAAAAACGTTGAAAAAGCTGAACTCGTTTATCAACGAAGTAAAAAAATAATAAAGCACGCGCCATCCTTTGCAAATCAGTCCTGTCGACCGGACAAAGCCGCTGTTTTGACCGCATTGTCCAGTTCTTCAAATTGCCCCAAACGTTTCAGCGCGTCAATAATCAACGGCATTTTCGATCCCCGCGATCCCTTGACCGCTATAACGTCACCGGAACAGACTAATGTTGCGACATCATCCGCCAAAGCCTGGCTGTCTGGGTAATGCTTGTTCATTCCCGGCGGCAATGTGGCAGCCAAATGCGCCATCAACGGACCGCATGTGAAAACTTGATCGATATGAGCAGCCAAAATCGGGTTTTTCAGATCGGCATGAAATTTCGGGGAATTCGGCCCCAATTCCAACATATCACCTAAGATCAAGATGCGGCGTCCATCGGTTTGAATTCGCTCGATCACTTTCAACGCGGCTTCCACAGCTATCGGACTGGCATTATGTGTTTCATCGATTACAAGCAAAGGCGCTTTGCCTCTTTCAACGGTGACGATAAAACGGTTGCCACGCCCTTTGACGATTTTCGCTTGGGATAATCCTGGCATAGCCGTTTTGACATCTTCATTCGATGCCCATAATGCCGCCAATACCGCCACGGCATTCAAGACTTGGTGTTTGCCCGGCACGGGAAACGGGAAGCTAAGTGTGTCATTGCCTAGTTTAACAGTTACGACGGATTGGTCGGCTTCTTCGTTCAATGAGATCAGGCGTACATCAGCTTCGGCATGTTCGCCAAAGGTCACGATTTTCTGCAGGCCTTGCGTACGCGCTTCGGCCAATAAAATGGGGAATTGATCGCAATCACGTGGCAACACAGCAATACCATCTGCATCCATTCCGTGAAATATTTCCGACTTGGCCAAAGCGATATTTTCTAATGATCCTAAGTTCTGAATATGCACCGCGGCAATGGTCGTGATAATGGCGACATGCGGTGCGGTCATTTTACTAAGGGGAGAAATTTCATTCGCATGATTCATACCGATCTCGACAACGGCATATTCCGCTTCTTGGGGTAATCTTGCCAAGGTCAGTGGGACGCCCCAGTGATTGTTCAAACTGGCTTCGGCTGCATGGGTCGTACCCAAACCGCTCAGGACATGCGCCAATAATTCTTTTGTCGATGTTTTGCCCACTGATCCTGTAATCGCAAATATTTTCGCATGTGATCGTGATCGTCCGCCTGACCCTAAATCTTGCAAGGCACGAAACGTATCCTGGACAATAATATGTTTCGCCGTTTCACCTTTATCAACCAATACGCCAGCAGCACCGCTTTCCAACGCACGTAAGGCAAAATCATTGCCATCGTGGCGAGGACCTTTGAGGGCGATGAATAAATCACCCCTTGCGACATTGCGTGTATCAATCGAAATGCCGGTAATCGGAAAATCCGACCCGATCAATGTTCCGCTTGTGACGGCGGCGACATCTTGTGCCGTCCACAGCGGTTTAATCATGGCTTCAGCCGTTTCAAAGCACCACGCACTTCGGTTGCATCATCAAACGGATGCGTAACACGGTCGATAATTTGACCTTGCTCATGACCTTTGCCTGCAACTACCAAAATATCGCCTGCTTTTAATCCTTGTACGGCAGTTTCAATTGCCAAACGTCGATCGCCGATTTCAATGGCTCCCAGTGCTGCGGCCAAAATTTCCTGACGAATACGTTTCGGATTTTCAGTTCGCGGATTATCATCCGTCACAATGGCACGATCTGCCATTTTAACGGCAATTGCGCCCATCAACGGACGTTTACCTGCATCGCGATCGCCGCCTGCGCCGAACACGACATGAAGTCTATTGCGTGCATGCGGACGCAAAGCTGACAACGCATTTTCCAACGCATCGGGGGTGTGGGCGTAATCGACATAGATCAACGCGCCACTTGGGTGTTGAGCGACTAATTCCAAACGACCGCGAACGCCCGTGACATGACTTAACGCTTCGATATATTTCGGATAGTTTTTCGGATTTTCTTCAAAGCCGATCGTCATGCCCAAAGCGCATAAAATATTTGCCGCTTGGAACGTACCCGCCACAGGAAAATCAACAGTGTATTTTTTACCAAACACATTGATGACCAGTTTTTGACCGTGTTCAGTCGGCGTTTGCGAAACCAATGTAATATCGCGGCCTTTTTTACCATACAAAATGACATGATGACCGAATGTCACGCAAATATCTTCGATACGGTCTGCATATTCGCTGTCAGCGTTAATGACGGCGATGGAACCGCTGGGCATGACTTCAGAAAACACGCGGGCTTTGGCGTTGAAATAGGCACCCATCGAACCGTGATAATCTAAATGATCACGCGTCAAATTTGTAAATCCGACAGCGCGCAATGCGACACCGTCGACACGGTATTGATCCAAACCGTGACTCGAGGCTTCCATCGCCAGATGCGTGACGCCTGCTTTGGTTAACTCGAATAATTCCTGGTGCAACGTCACACTGTCAGGTGTCGTCAGATTATATCCTGCGGCAGGTTGCGGCCAATCCAATTGCGGTGCTTCGATTCCCAATGTTCCTAAGCTTGCAGAAGAATGACCTAAATACGCCCAAATTTGACGACAGAAACTGGCCACCGATGTTTTGCCATTCGTACCCGTAACGGCAACAGTCGTTTCAGGTTGACGATTATAAAATTTCGCTGCCATACGTGCAAAACGGCGGCGCGGATTCGGATCCTCAATCAAAACGATGCCGCCTGCGGATTTCGGCAAGACGGTTCCGGGCTGAGCCAGAATGGCGACTGCACCATTTTGAATGGCTTCTTCGATATATTGCTCACCTTTTGTTTTTGATCCTGGTAATGCTGCAAATAAAAAACCGGGACGAATGGTTCGCGAATCCGAACTAAGCCCCGCGATAATCATCTCGCGCTTGTTATCATTCACCGGGCCTGAATCGTGATCGTATTGTGTTGCCGTTTGAGCCATGAGATCAATAAGACGCAAGACGTCCCCCTCCTTGTAATGATGTATTTTGTTCCGTTTTCAGAATGGGAGCGGGCATTGGGCCCAGACCCATTTTCGCTTTGACGAGTGCTAAATTCGTGTCACGTTGTGGACGAATACCGACCAGCGGCGCCATGTCGCGGATCACATTTCCGACATAGGGAGCTGCAACCCAGCCCGCGGTTGCAAAGCCGTAGGATTTTTTATTACCTTTCGGTTCATCCGTCATGATCAGCACGATGTATTGCGGTGCATCCATTGGAAACACGCCGACAAAGGATGCGATTTGCGCTTTGGCACTGTAACCACGTCCCAAGGTTTTTTCCGCCGTACCCGTCTTACCACCGACGCGATAACCTTTGATATTTGCTTTTGATGCCGTTCCATCTGTCACCACAATACGCAATAAGTCACGCATCGTTTGAGACGTACGTTCTGATAAGATACGATCGCGATTTTGATAGGATTCAGGCGGATGCTTGACCAAGGTCGGCTGCAAGCGATAGCCGCCATTGACGATGGTCGCGTAAGCCGTTGCAAGTTGAATCGGCGTCACGGCAATACCATGTCCGTAAGATGCGGTATCGGTTGAAATATCACGCCATGGTTTCGGCAAGATCGGCTGGGCCACTTCTTTGATTTCCAATTGCGTCTTGTCCATCAATCCTAATTTTCCGAAGAAATCTTTGATGCCAGGCGTGCCGACTTTTTCGGCAATCAAGGCTGCTCCGATATTCGATGAATGCATAAAAATTTCTGAGATTGTTAGGTTGTGTTTTTCAGGGTGATAATCACGGATCGTGAACCCGCCGCGACGCAACGGAACGGTAGTTTGGAAACGCGTATGAATTGACGGGTTTTGCGCCTCGAGCAATGCTGCGACCGTGAACGTTTTGAACGTCGATCCCATTTCATAGGCACCTAAGGTGATACGATTAAAACGTTCCAGATCGCTGATTGTGCCCGGTGAATGCGGATTGTAATCGGGCAACGATACCATCGCTTCGATCTCGCCTGTGTGAACATTCATAATCAAGCCAGCACCGCCGATGGCATTGAATTCGTTGATCGACGCAGACACTTCGCGACGCAAAATATGTTGAAGACGGACATCGATCGTCGTCTTCAGTGACGTATCGCTGTCAAGCAGCATATCGTTCAAGCCGCGCTCGATCCCTGACAAACCTTTGTTATCGATGTCGGTATATCCAACAACATGCGACGTTAAAGCACCTTGAGGATAAACACGACGCGTTTCATCCAAGAAATCAATACCAGGGATACCAAGACGATTAGCCATGTACATTTGTTTAGGGGTCAAATTACGCTTGAGCCAAATGAAGCGGCGCTTTGAAGATAATTTTTTGTATAAATCACTATACGATAAATCAGGAAAAGCGGTGCTGAGTTTGCGCGCCGCATCCTTGGCATCATAGATCAATTTCGGATCCGCATACAGTGATGAAGTGCGCAATGACGTCGCCAGTAACTTACCCTGGCTGTCATAAACATTGGCACGCTTGGTTGTGTTCAATTCCTGGGCAACTTGATCTTTTGTAATTTCGGCTTCACTTTGAACGCTGTGATGCGATAAAAACGCCAATTGAGTCATTCGGCAGATGATAGCGATATAAGCGATCACGAACATGATCAGCACCACCGAAATCCGTGAGCGCGTTTTTTTCAAAATTGCTTTGCCCGCTACCCATTCGGTTTGGGTTTTGCCTTCTTTATAAATGGCTTCGGAAAAACCGAAAATTTTGCAATTGACCCATGCGTTCATTCGGCACTCTCCGATAGATTGACGGAGATGGCTTTTAATTCAGGCAATGGTACGGTACTGGCTGGCGGTAAAGCTGTAGCAATAGGTGCTAATTCTTTGGCTAAAACTTTTTGAAACGCTTCGTCGTTATTGGTATCAACTCTAGGTTTCGATGTTTCGACGGATGCGATTTGCGAGTTAGGCTCCGCAATATCGTCAGGTGCGGCATTTTCCAGTTGTTGCGCATCCAAATCGGCGCGCATCGGAATCGTGTTTAAGGCCACGTATTGGCGACCATCTACCGCTTGCAAGTTCAAATATTCAGCCGAAATTCTTTCCAAGCGGTCAGGACTGGTCAAAAACGTCCATTCTGCTTGCAAGACGCGCAAGGTTTCTTCCTCGCCTTCAATCTTGTTTTGAACGG
>JANODM010000270.1:0-2215 GCA_031412695.1 Alphaproteobacteria bacterium | reverse complement strand
CCGCCAGTCCGATCGTTACGACTGAAAATGCCATGGGTGCCAAAGTGCATAGCAGTGCAAGCGGCGTAATTACCGAAGAAGATTTGGCGCCACCACCGGGTGCTAAAACGGCGACGACGAATGCGCCGATGTTGCCGTCATCGATTACACCACCCACCGAAGTTGCATCGATTGCGCCGCCTGCGAAACCGATCACAACCTTAGGCCCGGGCGTGCCTCGTTTTTCATGGCCGGTAAACGGATCAACCTTGTCGAATTACGGTTCTCAGAGTGGGGGACGGCAAAATGATGGCATCAATATCGGTGCGCCGTTGGGTTCGCCTGTGCGTGCTGCGGCCCCCGGTGAAGTCGTCTATGTCGGCGATAATATCGCCGGTTTCGGTAATTTGGTGTTGATCCGTCACTCGGGTGGTTATGCAACGGCCTATGGGCATATTCAAAATCCGACTGTCAAACGCGGTGAAAAAGTCAGCGCCGGCCAGGCTATCGCGCAAATCGGTAAAACCGGAAATGTCGACACACCGCAATTGCATTTTGAAATACGCAAAGGGACCCAACCCACTGATCCGTCCACCTATCTGCATTAAGGTGTAGGGATGTTAGCGAAATTCAAAAGTGGTTTGAATACCGATTACTCAATCTTGCGTAACCGCGACTTTGTCTATACGTCGATCACGCGCAGTTTAATTCAATTCGCCAAAATGGTCCGCGCGACGGCGATGGGATGGTTTGTATATCAAGCAACAAATGACCCGTTGTGTTTAGCGTGGCTGGCATTGTGCGAAGCGATTCCAGCAATTATCACAATCATTTTCAGCGGTTATATCGCCGATAAATACGGGCGAATCAAGCCGACGGTAATTTTTTGTGCTTTGGAAATCGTATTGACGTTGTGGTTGTGCTATTTGGTCGCGCAACCATTTACGATGGGAATTCTGATTTGGATTTATGCGTGTTCATTTGCATTCGGATCAGTCCGAGGGTTCTTGAATACGGGCGTTCTGAACAGTCTTATTTCATTAGTCGTCAAACGGGAAGACACGCAAAAAGCGACCGCTTGGGATGGTATTTTTATCCAAGCATCGTTCATCTTGGGGCCGATCACGGCAGGGATTTTATACGATGTCAAAGATGTCGTGTGGGCAAATGCCATCGTCGTTCCGATCATGGTCGCTTGCCTTTTTCTGATTTTGCGTGTGCGCGATGTGATTATTCCATCTGTCGCTAAAACTCCACAAACGCAATGGCAAAACATGACGGCGGGGTTTCGCTTTATCTTTTCCAATCCGACATTAAAAGCCACCGTCTTATTGGATTTTTTCGCCGTGATTTTCAGCGGCGTGACGGGATTGCTGCCTGTTTTTGCTAAAGATATTTTGCATGTCGGGCCCGAAGGATTAGGCGTTTTGCGTGCATCGATCTCTGTCGGTTCGATTTGCGCCGGTATTTTCCTGGCGCATTATCAGTTGCGACATTATGTAGGTCGCAAATTTTTATACGCAATCATGACATTTTGTTTTAGCCTGTTAATGTTCGCCTATTCGGAATCATTTTATTTATCTGCAGCCATGCTGTTCCTGAGCGGAGCATGCGATTGGTACGGCACACTGATCCGCAGTACGATTGCGCGCTTACTGACTCCCGATCATTTACAAGGCCGAATGGCAGCAGCGCGAACCTTCTTTGCTACATCCGCCAACGAGTTGAGCAGCTTCGAGTCAGGTTTGGCTGCGGGATTACTGGGCACTATCCCTAGTGTGGTATTTGGCGGTGTCGTCACTTTGGCCATCTTGGCTGTAACATCTTGGAAATCAAAGTCTTTAAGGTATTTGACCATGGAAGACCTGCTTCGGCCCAAAGATTAAAAATCCTATTATAAAGAGTGGCCTAACCTTGGCAAAGGTCGGGGGCAATGCTAACGTGCCGCCATCTTGATCTATTCTTTAAAGGACCTGCCATGTTTATCTCTGACCTCTTTATTTCTACGGCTTGGGCTGATGCTGCTACAGCTACGACTTCCGCTGCTCAAGCGTCTTCACCTTCGATGTTGACGTCGTTATTGCCGCTGGCGGTTATTTTCGTGTTGTTCTATTTGCTGATCATCCGTCCGCAAAGCAAGCGCATCAAAGAACATCAAGTATTGTTGCAAGGCTTGAAGCCCGGTGACAAAGTCGTCACAGGCGGCGGATTATACGCCACGGTCATCAAAGTAAAC
>JANODM010000269.1:0-2945 GCA_031412695.1 Alphaproteobacteria bacterium | reverse complement strand
AGCCGGAGCGCAAGGCTTGATGGCTGGGGTGAATGCGGCCCTCTTGTCGCGTGGTGATACTGAGACGTTTACACTAGACCGCGCGACTGCCTATATCGGCGTGTTGATTGACGACTTAATCTCTAGAGGTGCGCCAGAGCCGTACCGCATGTTTACCAGCCGAGCTGAATATCGCCTTAGCCTTCGCGCTGACAACGCGGATCAGCGCTTGACCCCAAAAGGGATTGAAGTAGGTTGCGTCGATGAAGCGCGTCGTTCCACGTGGAACATCAAGTTAAAAGCCTTGAAACGCGCCAATGACATGGTCCATACCCTTTCGGCACCGCCCACGACGTTGGAAAAATACGGTCTTGTCATCAATCAAGACGGGGTGCGCAGAACGGTGCATGATTTGCTGCGCTATCCGGATATGACACTGGAAACATTATCTAAAATCTGGCCTGAACTGACTGAATTAACCGCTGACATCGCTGAACAAATTGTGATAGATGCCAAATATGCAGGCTATTTAGGGCGTCAAGATGCCGATATTGCTGCCTTCCGAAAAGATGAGGGCCTGGCCCTTCCTGCCGATTTGGATTATTCCGCCCTTTCCGCTTTGTCGACTGAAATCCGCAATAAGTTGACTAAAGCCCGCCCCGAAACACTAGGGGCGGCAAGCCGAATTCCAGGCGTTACCCCTGCTGCCCTGACCGCCCTCTTGCGCTTTGTCCGCAAGACCGGAACTGTCTCGAAAGTGGCCTAAATAATGATGACGCAAACCATGAAGTCTAGGCTTGATATGTGCGGGGTGTCCCCACAAGCCTTTGAGAAGCTGACTTTATATGTTGCCATGATTACCAAATGGAACAAAGCAATTAATTTGGTCAGCCCGGCCACGATCCCGCATATTTGGGAGCGTCATATTTTGGACTCGGCGCAGCTTTGGCCTCTTATCCTGCAAACTCAAAAACCAACGCGTATCATTGATCTAGGCTCGGGCGGAGGCTTACCGGGATTGGTTTTGGCTATGATGGGTGCGGAACAGGTAACGATGGTCGAGTCCGATCAACGCAAATGCGTCTTTCTACGCGAAGTTTCACGTGAAACCGGATTGATCAATGTCACCGTGATCAATGAACGAATCAATCAAGCCGGATCTATCACCGCCCCGATTATCACGGCACGTGCATTAGCGTCCTTGTTGGATTTGACCGCTTGGGCATCACCGCTTATCGAGCCGAACGGTGTCATGATCTTTCCAAAAGGTCAGGATTGGCAAGAAGAAATCGCCGGATTGAATGAACATTTCGATGACGATTTTATAGGCAAAATAGAAAATTTCCAAAGCGTTACGGATACAGAAGCGCGTATTATTCTGGTGCGTAATATTTAACGCATATAAAGGTTCCACGTGGAACCTTCGGCGTTTAATGATCAGCCCATCAACTTATATCAGGTATAAAAAACGCTTGAAGAATAGATAAGAAACATATAGTTTCAGCATACTCATTTTATATCTATAGGTTTGCCGACAAACCTATTAAAAAATTCCAAGGATATGTCTAATGATAAGAACGGCCGCAGGACTGCATAGCTTTCGAGGATATGATGTCGTGGCGACACTGATTGTCGTTTTGACGTTGGTGGCAAATATGGTCGCCTTTAAAATGGTCGAGATTGGCCCCTTTACCATTCGTCTGGGTGTTGTGATCGCAACGACAACATTCGTCTTAGGGGACATCCTGGTTGAAGTATACGGCTATGCCCGTGCGCGTCGTGTGATTTGGCTGACAACTTTGTCTTTGGCTGTGATGTTTATCGTGTTCAAAGGGGCCGTCGCTGTACCCGGTGCGGCACAGTGGAAAGATGCCGACGAATTCAATGCCGTATTCAGTCGCGACGCGCTGACAATGGCGGTGACGTTATTCGTCATTTGGGGCGGGCAATTCACCAATGCATTGATCATGATCAAAATGAAATTGATGTTGGACGGCAAAAACTTTTGGTTGCGCGCGCTGGCCTCCAGTTTTGTCGCTGCTGGTTTTACACAGATCGTCTTTTATACCTTTGCAACGATTCCCGGCATGGCAAGCGAAGATATCGTACCGATGATCGTGTCGGCGTGGTTCGTACGCGTCATGTACGAAGCAGTGTTGTTGCCGATTACATCAAGTATCGTCACGGCATTGAAAAAAATTGAGAATGTCGATGTATTCGACGCCGAGACGAATTTAAATCCGTTTCGCTTTTCATTGATCAAGCCCGCCGCGATTCTCAAGCAATCGCAAGAACAGGAATAAGTCATGCAACAGGACGCATCCGCCGCCCGTCTTTTTCAAAACCGTGCTTTTAAAGGCCGGGTCATCGCCATCGCTAATCAAAAAGGCGGCGTAGGAAAAACAACGACGACGATCAATTTGGCAACGGCTTTGGCGGCCTGCGGCAAAACGGTTCTGGTGATGGATTTCGATCCGCAAGGCAATGCATCGACGGGTTTAGGATTAGATCGTTCGCAACGCAATCAAGGCACGTATGAAGTATTGTTCGGCATGTTGCCTCTGGCGACGGTTGCGAATGCAACGAAAGTTCCAAAACTGTTTATCGCACCGGCATCGGTACATCTGGCCGGCGCTGAAATTGAATTGGTGAATACCGATAACCGCGAATTCCGTCTGCGCGAAGCGATCAATGCATGCACTATGCCGCTGGATTATATTTTGATCGATTGCCCGCCTAGTTTGAATTTATTGACACTGAATGCATTGGTTGCGGCGGATGCGGTATTGGTGCCGTTGCAAGCGGAATTTTACGCGTTGGAAGGGTTAAGTCATTTGGTGAAAACGATTGACCGCGTGAAACGCGCGTTTAATCCGACCTTGGATTTGCAAGGTGTGGTGTTGACTATGGTCGACAAGCGCAACGGATTATCAGGATCAGTCGAAGCCGATGTGCGCGAATTTTTC
>JANODM010000268.1:0-21177 GCA_031412695.1 Alphaproteobacteria bacterium | reverse complement strand
ATCCATCAATATTTTATTTTACGGCTGGGGATTGCTGTTGCTGACGGCGTGCATACCGTTGTGGTTGGCGCCGCGTTCCTGGCAACGCGCCGTGTCCCCTGTGTGGTTATGGGGCGGCAATTTGATCGAAAAATATGTTTTGGGTTTGACGTACCGCGTGATCGGTGCGGAACATTTGCCGCCAAAACCCTATATTGTCGCGATGAAGCATCAATCGGCGTGGGAAACGATGAAGCTGTATCAGCTTTTCGGCAATCCAGCCATTGTGTTAAAAAAAGAATTGATGGATTTGCCGTTATGGGGGAAATACGCCCAAGCGATGGATATGGTGTTCGTCGACCGCAGCAAAGGTACGGAATCAATCCGCCTCATGGTGGAATCCGCCAAGAAACCGGTACTTGAAGATAAACGTCCGTTGGTCGTATTTCCGCAAGGCACACGCGTGCCTGTCGGGGTCAAAAAGAATTACAAATTCGGTATCATGAAACTGTACGAGGCCTTGCATATCCCGGTCGTGCCTGTCGCGATCAATGCGGGGGTGTTTTGGCCGCGCAATAGTTTTTGGAAACGTCCCGGGGTTGTCACGGTGCAGATTTTCCCGGCCATCCCGCCGCATCAACCGAATGATCAAGTATTCGCCGAGATACAAAAAACGGTCGAAGAAAACTCCGACCGTTTATCGCGTAACGCGATCAAAGAATTGGGATTGGAAAAAGATTTTCCATTACTTTAGGACGTAAGTTGATTTTAACTACCAAGCAATTCCCAGAGCAATACCTGCGCGAACAGTTGGGGCGTTCGGATCTACTTGATTGCGACGGAAAAAATCAATCCCGTTTTGATTATATTTTTGTTTTCCGAATTCGATAAACCCTGAAAGAGCGGTGGTTGGACCGCCAAGTTGGATTGGATTGCCTGCTGGGTCTACCCCCTCACGACTTATATTCCCGAACAAGAAATTGACACCGACTGCGGCTCGCGGACTGAAAGTATTTAAAAAATTATAGTTTGACCCCCAACCGTTTGACGCCCCAACTGAAGCGTAGGGCATAACGACAAGCTTGCTGCTGCGGTCGCCGGGTTTTTCGCGTCCGAATCGAAATTTAGGTCCTACTTGAAGGTCAATATAGGCTTCACTGGGTTTATAAATATAAACATTTGAAGCATTTCCGCCGGGAAACTCGAATTTATTTTCAAAGCGAATGCCCTCATCGCGCAAGTTAAAACCTGCTTTTATTTGAGCGTATTTATTGCCGAGGCTGCATGCGTCACCTGCCGATATGTTGGCATGTGCATCAAATTGTACGCCGCTACTAAAAAGAGCGTTTTGAGAATAAATCGCACCTACATTCATAACAGTAAAGCCGTTACATTGTGTGGCCTGCTTAACTTTTTTTACCGCTGGCGCAAGCGTATCGCCGGGTGTCGGAGTCGGGGCAATTTTCTCGCCAATTGGACGCTGAGCCGATGCGCCACTTGCCATGGCTGTGACGGCAAGACCGAATGCGGCGACTTTGTTAGCAATGCTCATGATGCGACTCCCGTTTTGATTGACATAATTTAAAGATAAAAAAGGTTAATGTCAAGCGATTTGGTAATGTACCAAGTAAGCCAGGTCAAACCAATTACAACCGTTTAAACAGCAACAAAAAACCCGAGGATTAAGCCTCGGGTTTTTCAAAAAATCAGTGTTAAAAGAAAATCTTATTTGCCGCCCGACAAGAACGGAGGCAGTTCGTTCAGATCCGCCTCATCATCCTTTTCGGTGACAGGGGCCGAAGCGCGACGTTCGGAACCTTCGCGACGCTCATTGCCACGGCGTTCGCCGCCACGGTTATCGCGGTCACGGTCTCCGCCTTCACGACGAGGTCCGCGATCATTGCGAGGACGGTCGCCACCTTCACGCGGTTCGCGTGGTGTGCGTTCCGGTTCAGGGAATGACCCTAAATCTTCACCAGTCTCTTGGTTGACTTCTTTCATCGACAATTTGATCTTGCCGCGGTCATCGGTGCCAAGGACTTTGACTTTGACGTTCTGACCTTCTTCAAGATGATCACGAACCGTTTTGACGCGAGCGTCGACGATTTGCGAAATATGAACCAGACCGTCTTTGCTGCCCATGAAGTTTACGAACGCACCGAAATCCATGATCTTGACGACTTTACCGTCATAGATTTTTCCAGTTTCAGCTTCGCCTGCAATCCCCATGATCCAATCAATCGCTTTTTGAGCGGCTTCCTGGTCAACGGCTGCAACGCGGATCGTACCATCGTCTTCGATGTCGATTTTCGTACCGGTCGTCTCGGTAATCTCGCGGATAACTTTACCGCCCGATCCGATGACTTCGCGGATTTTCTCAGGATTGATCTTGATCTGCGTAATGCGCGGCGCATTTTGATTCAACTCTTCACGAGCCGATGTCAAACCTTTCGCCATTTCGCCCAAGATATGCATGCGGCCTTCTTGTGCTTGCGCCAAGGCTTGCTTCATGATCGCCTCGTTGACGGATGTGATCTTCAGATCCATCTGCAACGCGGTGATACCATTCGCTGTGCCCGCAACCTTGAAGTCCATATCGCCCAAGTGATCTTCATCACCCATGATGTCCGACAAAACGGCGAATTTATCGCCTTCTTTGATCAGACCCATCGCGATACCGGCAACCGGACGCGCCATCGGCACACCGGCATCCATCAACGCAAGCGATGTTCCGCACACAGTCGCCATCGAAGAGGAACCGTTTGATTCCGTGATTTCGGTGACAACACGCAAGGTGTAAGGGAATTGTTCTTTCGTCGGCAGCAATGGCTTGATCGAACGCCATGCCAATTTACCGTGACCGATTTCGCGGCGACCTGGACCTGCCATACGGCCAGCTTCACCAACCGAGTACGGAGGGAAGTTGTAATGCAGCATAAAGGATTCGCGGTATTCGCCTTCGATCGCATCGATCAATTGTTCGTCTTGGCCTGTGCCTAAAGTTGCAACCGTCAACGCTTGTGTTTCGCCGCGCGTGAACAACGATGATCCGTGCGTGGTCGGCAAGATGCCGGCTTCGGCTAAGATCGGGCGTACTGTTGTAGTATTACGACCGTCGATGCGTTTGCCTTCAAGAATATTCTTGCGGACGATATCGCCTTCCAGTTCTTTGAACAATTTGCCGAACGTAATAGTGTCCAAACCTTTCGCAGCGTTTTCTTCGGTTGCGAATTTGGTTTTGACTTTGTCATTGGCTTCGGTGATCAAGTTGTAACGTGTTTGCTTATCTTTTTCAGCAAAAGCGGCAACTAGATCGGCGCCGATAAACGCTTCCATTTCTTTCTTCAACGCTTTTTTGTCAAAGCCAAGTGGAGCAATCGTGCGTGTTTCTTTACCGACTTGTTTCGCCAATGCTTCAATCGCGGCAATAACCGGTTGGAAACCCTGCCAGCCGAACATGACGGCTTTGAGCATGATGTCTTCGGATAATTCTTGTGCCATGGACTCAACCATCAACACGCCTTCGCGTGTACCGGCCACAACCAAATCTAATTTTGATTCGGTCATTTCTTGCGCAGTCGGGTTCAGAACGTATTCGCCATTGATGTAACCGACGCGTGAAGCGGCAACCGGACCGTTGAATGGCAAACCGGAAATCGCCAACGCAGCAGAGGCCGCATTGATCGCCAGAATATCCGGATCGTTGCTGCGGTCATGGCTGAGAACAGTCACGATCACTTGCGTTTCGTTGTAAAACCCTTCGGTGAACAATGGGCGGATCGGACGGTCGATCAAACGGGATACCAAGGTATCTTTTTCCGAAGGACGGCCTTCACGCTTTTGGAAACCGCCGGGAATGCGGCCTGTTGCGAAATATTTTTCTTGGTAATGAACGGTCAATGGGAAGAAGTCGATGCCTTCTTTTGCTTTCTTCGCACCGACAGCAGCTGCCAGTACCGTTGTGTCGCCGTAACGTGCGAAAACCGCACCATCAGCTTGGCGAGCCATTTTACCTGTTTCGAAGGACAGGGTCTTGCCTGCGACATCGAGTTCTTGCTTGTGGATATTAAACATTAGGTTTTTCCTTTCTAACCTCGCCCGTCAATCCCTTGCCGCGGCGTCTTCCAGATAAGACAAAGGGATGGCTGGAAGATCGGCCATCCCTTCGGTTTTAAATTCGTTTGATCGTCGGCAGCATTACTTGCGGATACCCAATGATGCGATGATCGATGCGTATTTGTCGTAGTTGGTGGATTTCAAGTAATCCAACAAACGGCGGCGACGGCTGACCATTTTGATCAGACCCATGCGGCTGGACATGTCTTGTTTGTGCGTTTTCATGTGATCGGTCAGCGTGTTGATACGTTCCGTCAAAATCGCGACTTGAACTTCGGGTGACCCTGTATCATTTGCAACGCGTCCGTATTCTTTGACGACGGTGGCTTTCTTTTCTTTTGTAATCGACATCGTATACCCTTTCTTATTTAGGTAGATGATTAAGTTTTCAGTACTCGTTCAGGATGCAGCGTCACGCCGTTCAAGCTGCAAATGGCGATAATCTGATCGCCATATACTGCTAAAATCTGTCCTTGCGGAACCGGATCGGGCAAGCGAGCTGAATCGATTTTACTCAAAAAGCGAACGTCTTGACCGCGTTGCAAACGCTGCGCCTCTGTGTCCGTGATCGCGATAGCCAGGATGTCGTCCAGCGCTTTCGCAAGCGGCCACAAAGTTGCCTGGCGCGATTCATAGGGCATTTCCTCCAAAGATTCCAGAGAAATCGACGTTTTTTCGGTGAAATCCCCGACATAAATGCGTGTAATCGTTAAACAATGCCCGACTGTGCCTAACGTTAAGGCCAAATCCCGGGCCAGGGACCGAACATAGGTCCCCGTGCCGCAGCGGACTTCGAACACGGCTGTCTCCGAATCGGGCGTATCGATCAAGGTAAATTGGTCGATCCGGACGGGGCGGGCTGTGATGACCACGTCTTGGCCTGCACGCGCCATCGCATAGGCACGTTCACCGTTAATTTTAACAGCCGAAAATTTAGGTGGAATTTGCTGAATGTCACCAGTGAACTGCGGCAATGCAGCGGTGATCTGTTCGCGTATCGGGCGATGATCGGATGTGGCAATGCTGTCGCCTTCACTGTCATCCGTATTGGTTTGCACGCCCCAGCGAACCGTAAAGCGATAGGCTTTTGCAGCTTCGTGTAATAACGGAATCAGTTTTGTCGCCTCGCCAAACGCAATCGGCAAAATCCCATCGGCAAGTGGATCCAACGTGCCCGCATGTCCCGCTTTGGCGGCGTTGAACAGCCAGCGTGCTTTCGCGACCGCTTGCATTGAACTCATACCGACGGGCTTCCACACATTCAGCCACCCGTTGACGGGAAGTTTGAGACGTTTTTGATTCATTGTTTTATTCATTTCAATAACGATGCAATGGTTTTCTTTTGAACCCTCTCCCCTTGCGGGAGAGGGTGGCGTAAGCCGGTGAGGGGGTATAATAGTGTCACAAAAAAAATATAAACCCCTCACCCCATCCCTCACCCGCAAGGGGAGAGGGGGAAGGTTGAGCCTAAATCTTCTTCAACAAATTTTCGATCTTGTCGGCGTAATCGAAACGATTATCGCTGGAAAATTTTATCTTAGGTGTGAATTTCATCGTCAAACGTTTGGCGATAGCTTTGCTGAAAATATACGTTTGCTTGTTCAGTTCCGTAATAATATCGGCTTCGATGATCGATCCGCCTAAAGGTGAAACATAGGCTGTTGCGTTACGCATGTCCGGCGCAACATCGACTTCGGTCACGGTAATCGATACGTCGCCTAAGATTTGATCGTCAAAATCGCGACGCATGAATATATCTGCTAGAATATGGCGGATCTCTTCGCCGACGCGAAGTTGTCGTTGGGTCGGTTCTTTTAGTTTCTTGGCCATTTTTATTTCTTTCGTGTCATTCCCCATATTGCCACAAGGTGCTGTGGGTGTGGATCAATGGATGTAAGCTTTATTACGTTTTTTGCTTGAAATTTCTTCAAGCGTCGGATCAAGGGCTAGTCTGATCAGATCTGAAAGATCGGATAAACCTTCTGTGTCAAAGCGATCAAACTCAACCGCAGCGATCACAACTTCTTCATCTGTTCTTGTGTCGGCGGTCAAGATATTATCGTTGAACAGCTTGTAGTAAAATATTTTGCTGTCTGACTTAAGGGTAGGACTAACGGCAAAACATTCCCATTCCTGATCATGTGTAATGACACCGGTTTCCTCTTGAAATTCGCGAACGATACAGGAAATACCATCTTCATTCGGTGAAATCGCGCCACCCACGCCGTTCAGCTTTCCTACTTGCCACTCAGGCCGGTTCTTGCGGATCAGAACGACTTGCGAGCGGTCTTCAGTAAATGCAAATCCGACAACATAATTTTGACTCATGCTATTTTCCTTATGTCTCGAATTTCTTAGACGTGTTGTTCTTTTGGTCGCGCAAAAAGAATGCCAGCTTGTTCAAGCTTGAATTATCGTCATCTTGTTTGGAACGCTGAAGAGCGTAATCTTGCAGCATTTTTTCATCCATCGACGCAAGCGGCTGATGATACCCAAGGCCCGATGGCACCAGAATACGCCACATCGCAGACCATTGTTGCGGATGATCGTGCGGCCAAACCTGATCAGTCAACGTAAAAATCGTACCCGTATCGTCAGTAAACTGGTGGGGTTGGCCGTTTTCGTCCATGTACGTCACGACATTTTTAAAGGAGCACGATGTGTCTGTCAGCGTTCCTGCTAATTTTGCAATCGCATGCACGCCCATTTGGTCAATCATGTAACGAAGAAAAGGACCGG
Organism: Alphaproteobacteria bacterium; assembly: GCA_031412695.1. GTDB lineage: Bacteria > Pseudomonadota > Alphaproteobacteria > Micavibrionales > SZUA-601 > JAQGJA01. The sequence goes on along the minus strand of JANODM010000268.1, from coordinate 14,343 downwards.
GAAAACCGTTCAGTTCTTTGATGTAAAATCCGCCGTCTAACACTAAGACGGGTTGTTTGACCAACGCATAAGCTTGCTCGGCTTTGTGCAGGGATATGGCTTCGATGCTGTCAGATTGGATTTCGACCAAATCCATTTTTTTCATGATGGGTTGAACGTCATGCATTTCTGCGATGCGCAAAGCACGCTCTAGCCAAGCGAATTTGCCTGTGTTCGATGTCGCGAAAATCAACGTCTTCATTGTTAGTTCCTTTTGTCATCCTGAGTGAAACGAAGGATCCCCCTCGTGAGATTCTGCGAAGCTTCGCTTCTCAGAATGACAACTTTTATTTTAAAGAACGGCCGCTGTTTCTTCGATCTCGATGCACTCGATCATATCGCCTTTTTTCATGTCATCGAAGTTTTCAAACGCTGCACCGCATTCAAAGCCGCTAGCGACTTCGCGCACATCGTCTTTGATGCGTTTCAACGTTTTCAGCGTACCCTCGTGAATGACGACGGAATCGCGCAACAAACGGACTTTGCCGCCACGTTTGATCTTGCCTTCGGTGACGTAACAGCCAGCGACTTTGCCCGCTTTGGTCAGGTCGAAGACTTCGCGGATCTCGGCGTAACCGATGATGTTTTCTTTCTTCACCGGCGACAACATGCCCGTCAAAATCGCTTTGACGTCGTCGATGGCGTTATAAATGATGCTGTAGTAACGGATATCGATGCCGTCACGTTTCGCCAGATCGCGCGCTTGCGGGTTGGCACGCACGTTAAAGCCCATAACCAACGCTTTGGTCGCGGTCGCGAGCGTGATATCGGATTCATTGATCGCGCCGACACCCATATGGATGGATCGGACGCCGACTTCAGTGTTGTCTTCGGCGATTTTCGCCAAAGCGCCGTTGATCGCTTCGACCGAACCGAACACGTCGCCTTTGATGATGACGGCCAATTCGCGTTTCGCATCTTTTTGTAACAAGGCGAACATATTTTCGATTCCGCCTTGCGCTTTTGCGGCGCGGACGGCTTCGGCTTCGCGTTTTTTACGGGCGCGGTATTCGGCGACTTCGCGGGCTTTGTTTTCATCCGGCACAACGATAAAATCATCGCCTGCTTGCGGTGAAGATGATGACCCGATCACTTCGATCGGCATACCGGGAATGGCAGATTTGACGCGATGACCGCGATCATCCATCAACGCACGGACGCGGCCCCATTCGGTGCCTGAGACAAAAATATCGCCAACTTTAAGCGTACCGGATTGAACCAAGACGGACGCAACCGGACCAAGACCTTGTTCCAAACGCGATTCCAAAACCGTACCTTGTGCGGTTTTGTTCGGGTTGGCTTTGAGTTCCATGATTTCGGCTTGCAACAAAATTGCTTCTTCCAATTTATCAAGACCGATTTTCTTTTTCGCGGAAACTTCGACGGCAATGACTTCACCGCCCAAGGCTTCGACGACTAAATTATGTTGCAACAAGCCTTCGACGACTTTGCGCACGTTGGCGTTCGGCAAATCGACTTTGTTGATCGCAACAATAATCGGCACGTTCGCAGCCTTCGCATGGCTTAATGCTTCGACCGTTTGCGGCATGATGCCGTCATCCGCGGCAACAACCAGAACGACGATGTCCGTTGTATTCGCCCCACGCGCGCGCATTTCAGTAAAGGCTGCGTGACCGGGGGTGTCGATAAACGTAATTTTTTGTTTCGATGGTGTCGTGATTTGATACGCACCGATATGCTGGGTAATGCCGCCAGCTTCGTCTTTGACGACATCGGTTTGGCGGATTGCATCCAACAAAGATGTTTTACCATGATCGACGTGACCCATGATGGTAACGACGGGTGGACGCGGCAATAAGGTTTCGGCCGTATCGGTTTCGCCTTGCATGCCTGTTTCGACATCGCTTTCGGAAACGCGTTTGACGGTATGGCCCATTTCGGTTGCAATCAACTCGGCCGTATCGGCGTCGATAGATTGCGTGACGGTGACCATCATGCCCATTTTCATGAGTGATTTGACGACATCGCCCGAACGTTCGGCCATACGGGCCGCCAATTCCTGGACAGTGATAAATTCAGGCAAGATGACTTCGCGCAATACTTTTTCACGTACTTCTTGGTGCGCGTGGCGACGATCTTTTTCTTGTTTGCGTCGGAAGGATGCGACAGAACGGCCACGTTCGATTTCAGGATCGCCAGTCAAGGCTTGCGTGACGGTCATACGTGCGCCGCCACGACGATCATCGCCGCCTTTGCCGCGGCTGTTGCGTCGGCGTTCTTCTTCGGTGTCGACGCGCGCTTTGGGAAGCAAATTCGCGCCGCGGAAACCGCTTGGCTGTGTAGCAGTCGTCGTGCGGGCAGGGGTTTCAGGATTAAAGCGGTTTTCTTTTTCTTTTTTCTTTGCTGTCTCTTCGGCTTCGATCGCGTTCAGTTCCGCCAATTCGCGTGCGCGCAACTCTTCAGGCGTCAGTGTGCGGCGTAATTCCTGCTCAGCAGCTTCTTTTTTCGCTTTTTCAGCGGCGATAACAGTTTCAGGCGTGAACGCCAAGGTACGCTTTGGCGGTTCTTTGGCAGAATTTTTCAACGCTTCAAAGCGGCGTGATTCATTGTCGGACAAGATCGGTTGCGGTGCGGCCGCATCCGTTTCACCCGGTTTCAACACTCGGCGGCGCGAGACTTCGACGGCCACAGATTTGGTGACACCGCCCGAAAAGCTTTGTTTGACGCGGCTACCGCCTTCGACAGGGCGTTTCAACCCTAACGTGCCGCGACCCGCAGCCGATGCACCATCGCCTGTGCCTGATCCGGCACCTAGGCCAAGGGTCAGAGGCTTTTTGGTATCGGTTTTGGTGTCTTTTTGGTCTGTCATAATCGTCCTAATTCTTGTTATTGGCCTTCTAGCACGGCGACTCCGACGCTCACAAGCCTATTACAGCCTGTGCCAAGCGTCGTAAGTCGTCGAAATAAGCGGTTTTTAAGCCGCCGCTTCGGCATCTGCCGCCGCTTGGTCTTCATCGGTAAACCATGACGCGCGAGCTTTCATGATCAGCTGGTCGGCGACATGCTGTTTCATGGCGTCTTGGCCGATATATTCCAGCAATTCATCGCCTGCCAAGTCCGCCAAATCGTCAACGGTTTTGACGCCGTTTTCACCCAGTTTAACGACTTGATCTAAGGTTAACCCTTCGAACGCAATCAGTTCAGGCGTGATGCCTAAGGAATCGACTTTGTCTTGCAAGGCTTTGTCGCGGGTTTGGCAGAATGCCAAGGCGCGATCTTGCAATTCTTTGGCGATATTTTCGTCAAAGCCTTCGATGGTCAGTAATTCGTCGAATTCGATATAAGCTAGATCATCGACAGAGGTAAATCCTTCGACGACCAACAAATGTGCCAAGACATCGTCGACATCCAACGCTTCGATAAACATTTGCGTACGGCGCAACGTCGTTTCGGCGCGTTTCTTCTCGTGTTCTTCTTCGTTCATGATGTCGATGTTCCAACCCGTCAACATCGATGCCAAGCGAACGTTTTGTCCGCGACGGCCGATGGCTAATGAGAGTTGATCTTCGGGCACGATCACGTCAATGCGACGTTCTTCTTCGTCCATAACGACTTTGGCGACCGCAGCAGGGGCCAAGGCATTGACGATGAATGTCGCCATATCAGGTGACCACGGCACGATATCGACTTTTTCACCTTGCAATTCTTGCACGACGGCTTGAACGCGGGAACCGCGAACACCGACGCAAGCGCCGACCGGATCGATCGAGCTGTCTTTGGCGTAGACGGCGATTTTCGCACGGGACCCCGGATCACGGGCAACGGCCATGATCTGGATATTACCGTCATAAATTTCAGGTACTTCTTGTTTGAACAATTTCGCCATGAATTCCGGATGCGTACGGCTGAGCAAGATTTGCGGGCCGCGTTGTTCGCGTTTGACATCCATAACATAGGCACGGACGCGATCGCCCATTTTAAGACGCTCGCGTGGAATGGTTTCTTCGCGGCGGATGACGGCTTCGGCGCGGCCCAAATCGACCGTGATATTGCCGAAATCGATACGTTTGACGGTCCCGTTGACGATATCGCCGGCGCGGTCTTTGAATTCTTCGAATTCGCGTGCGCGCACGGATTCGCGCACTTTTTGATTGATGACTTGTTTCGCGGTTTGGGCGGCAACACGGCCGAAATCAAGGGGTGGTAGATCTTCGATCAGGAAATCGCCCAAAGCCGCATCTTTTTTGATTTTGACGGCGTCTTGCAATAACAATTGACGTGAATCGCTTTCGATCAAATCGGCAGACTCCACGACTTCGCGATAACGGTGCAACGTGATCATGCCGTTGCTGCGGCTGATTTTTGCGCGGATATCGTTTTCAATTCCGTATTTGGAACGAGCGGCTTTTTGAATCGCTTCTTCCATCGCGACGATCACTTCTTCGCGGTCAATATTTTTCTCGCGGGCGACGGCGTCGGCTACTTGTAAAATTTCCATGATTATTTCTCCTGGGATAAATCCGCTTCGACGGAAACGGGTTCTTGGTTAATGGTTTCAAATTGTTTTTGGAATTCCAAATGCGCGTCAATTAATTCATCCGTCAGCACCAATTGGGCACGGTTGACGGCATGATAGGGGGCTTCGAAAGTGATATTGCCTTCTAATTTGATCGTCGCTTTTTGCTCATCGGCAGCAATCAGAATGCCGCGTAAGTGACGGCGTCCGTCGATCATTTCTTTAAGATCGATTTTGGCTTCATGGCCCAAATAGCGCGTGTAATCCTGCGGCTTGACTAAGGGTCGATCGATGCCGGGACTGCTGATTTCCAGCGCATAGCGTTCTTTGATCGGATCATGCACGTCGAGCAACGCCGACACGGTTTCCGAAATCGTTTCGCAATCTTCGGTCGTCATGCCACGTTGGTCGCGGCGTTCAGCCATAACTTGTAATGTTTTGCGCACATCACCGCGCAGCATCACGCGCACCAGATCATATCCCAACCCAAGAAGGGAGGGTTCCAGCATATTAGTAAGGCGGGCTTCAAACGGTGTCATTAAAAGGGGTCTTGATCTTTCGGCAATAAAAAAGGCGAGCGCTCTTTCGAGGCTCACCCAACATCGGGTTATTCAATTGTTGCATTCTTCTACTTCTGTGCCATCGAAATGTCAAGAAGCTTTAAAGTAGAATCGTGGTTAGTTTTGTTAAAAACCGAATGAAAACCAACAGAAGTTTAAAATCATATTTCAGTTATGTAAATAATAATTTGACCCGGGATGTGGCCTGCGCCAAATCATCCGGTGGCGTATAGGTCCACGAATCGATTGCACCTTGAAACGGGCGTGCATAATTTTTTGCGAAAATATCGTCATAAAAACGCGTGAATCGCGATGAACCGCCCTCAAGCGGAATAATGTAAACGGGCTTTCCCGTGCTAATCGCTTCGGAAATCATCGAGACAGAATCTTCCGTCACCAGAATCGTATCCGCCCAAGCCAGGATGCCTTGATACGGATTGTCCCCCAATCCATCCCAGAAATAAATATTCGCATGTGTTAATCGCGAGCGCAAAAACTGTTGCATCTCAGGCGGCGTACGACGCGAGGCGGTGATCATCAGGCGATGATTTTTTTGCGCAAGAAGCGCAAGCCGATCGGCTAATGTTGTGATTACTTCTTTAGTAATACGATGCGTGCGACTAGTGCCGCCAATCAACACAGCCACACGAGGGCTGGGCAATGTTTCAAACACAGCTTGCCATTGCTTTTTCGCATTTTCCAATTTTTGCGGCGTAATAAGTGATAAGGCACCCGTTATCGGCAACAAATTTTTGTGCGTGTATTGATCATGACGAGGGGCTATGACTAAATCGAAATGAGTGTCCTTTATCACGGGACTTTGCACGATAACCAATTTGGTGCGGCCTTTGCTTTGTTTTTTGATCCATAACGATGGTGCAATCGCTTTGCGGCCCGATGCGATGATGATATCAGGCCACGGAGCATTAAATTCGGAACTACCCGTTGCCAAAGCGATTTTTGAAAAATGTCTGATCCACGGTGTTACGGTTTTCCAAGGTTGCTTTAGTTTAACGATTTTTACCGTCGTATTAAGGCCTGCAGCTTGGGCCAAGGCCAGGCATTGGTTTTCTGTACCTTTCAGGCCTTCGGTGATAATCCAGCATGTCGTCATGCTTATGATCTAGCAAAAATTCGGCCCCAGTTCTATAGTCCCACCTATATGTTGTATTCACTTTACCGCTTGGCGACCTCTGTTTCAGCGCCGATTTTAAAAAACCTCGTTCGCAAACGCCTTAGCGTCGGCAAAGAAAAGCCCGATCGTTACCTTGAGCGTTTCGGCGTCGCGTCGAAACCGCGCAAAAGTGGAAAATTAATATGGGTACATGGCGCATCGGTTGGTGAGGCGCTATCCGCACTACCCTTGTTGGATGCATTGCGGGCACGTCTTCCCGATTGGAATTTTTTGATAACGACGGGAACGGTCACCTCTGCGGATTTAATGGCGCAGCGCTTGCCTGATTGGGTCACACATCAATTTATTCCCCTCGATCATCCTGAATGGGTTGTGGCATTTTTGAATCATTGGCGGCCCAATGCCGTATTGTGGATGGAATCAGAACTCTGGCCGAATATGCTGCATGAATTAGCGGCGCGTCGTATTCCTGCGGGTTTGATCAATGCGCGCATGCGGCCCAAGACATTTGCTAAATGGCGCTACGCGAAAAGCCTGACGAAAAAAATGCTAGGTGCTTTTGCTTTTATTCTTGTGGGTGCGCGCAATACGATCAACGCATTTAAAATACTTGGCGGACGCGACGTGTCGTATATCGGCAATTTGAAATTCGGGGCCAAAGCCTTGCCTGTTGATACTGATAAACTTGTTGAATTAAAGGATCAAATCGGCTTGCGTTCGTGTTTGGGGTTTTTGCAAACCCACCCGACCGAAGAAATGCTAGCGGCCCAAACCTTGCGCGAGTTGAAGAAAATCAAGAACGATTTGTTATTGATCATAGCTCCGCGCAAAAGCACGCGTGGGCGTGAAATCAAAAACGAGTTAGAAAGCTTGGGGTTTAACGTGGCACTGCGCAGTATGGGCGAGACGATTACGGCGGATACGGATATCTATGTGGCCGATACGATTGGCGAGATGGGTTTGTGGTATTCACTATGTCCTGTCACCGTTATAGGCGGATCTTTTATTCCGTTTGGTGGGCAAAACCCGCTTGAGGGAACGCATTTTGGTACAGCGATATTATACGGGCCTGCTATGTTCAATTTCCCCGAACTATGTACTGTTTTAGAAGAAGGAAAAGCTGCGACAATGGTCTCAACGCGCGAGCAACTTTTGCCGACTTTATCTAATCTCTATCAACATCCACAAAACCTTGACGGCATGCGTGCGGCTTCGCGTGCATTGGCCAACCAAAGCCATGCCGTCGTCGAGGCCTTTGCCAATAGGATTGTAACGGAATTGGTGCGATCATGAAGGCGCCTAGTTTTTGGAACGACCCCTATAGCAGATGGACCAAAACCTTAAAACCGTTGGGTCGCATTTATGGTGATATCGTCCGCGGACGCATGCAAATAAAACCGACTTACGTATCTTTGTTGCCTGTCATTTGTATCGGCAATGTGACAATGGGCGGATCGGGAAAGACACCCGTTGTACAAGCCATCGTAAAATTGTTGAAAGAAGCAGGTAAACACCCGGCCGTCTTGTTACGCGGCTATGGCGGATCGATCACGGACACTATGGCCGTTGATCCGCGCAAACATGATGCAAAGGCCGTCGGTGACGAAGCGCTGTTGCATGCAGCTTACGCGCCAACCATCGTCAGTCCTGATCGTGTCAAAGGTGCACGAGTCATTGATGGGGACACCTGGAATACGCATATCGTAATGGATGACGGATTGCAAAATCCAGCCTTAAAGAAAACGCTTTCTTTGTTGGTCGTAGATAGCACTAATCCGTTTGGCAATGGCGAAATTTTTCCTGCGGGACCTTTACGTGAAGCGGTTGACGATGCGGCGCGCCGTGTCGATGCCATGATAATCGTCGGCGATAAAAATGATGCGCTGACGACGCGCTTCGGTTTTATGTTTCCTTATTTTCAAGCGCGTCTTGCGGCCATTAATGCCGATGATTTCAAGGACCGGGAAGTAACGGCTTTTGCCGGAATCGGTAATCCGCAAAAATTTTTCGACACGTTGAAAAACTGCGGTGCGATTGTCGTGGATACGCATCTTTATTCGGATCATCACCCTTACACGGACCAAGATATTCGTCACCTATACGACAAAGCGGCGCGTAACGGCACGATCTTGGTCACGACGCGAAAAGACTGGGTACGGTTGACGCCTGTGCAACGCCAAGGTGTTCACGTGTTGGATGTCGAGCTGATGTGGGAAGATAAAGAATCGGTCGTGGCGTTTTTGCGATCAAAAGGCATGTTATGAAGAAGTCGCGTTTTCAACATCCCGTCATGCGCCGTTTTAATCATTTGTGGCAAGCGGCGTTAGTTTATCTGTTCACCCTGTTATTCTGGGCTTTGCCTCTGGAAGCCGCTTCAGGTCTAGGTGGTTGGATCGGGAGAAATATCGGCCCACGTTTAGGGATTTCTAAGCGGGCGCGTAAAAATTTGGATTACATTTTTCCCGAAAAAACCGATTTCGAAAAAAAAGAAATCATCGCCGAAATGTGGGATAATTTAGGGCGCGTGACAGCCGAGTCTCCGCATTTGGCGACGTTGCGCCATCCGAAATACACGACCGTTGAAGGCGGCGAGTATTTGGAAAGAGAGACAGACGAAATAAAGCCGATCATGATGTTAAGCGGCCATTTCGCAAATTGGGAAATGGGATCGGTTGTCGCCGGTGCACGCGGTCATCCTCTTGCCATCGTGTATCGCCGTCCGAATAACCCGTATGTTGATCGCTTGGTTCGATGGATGCGGTTGACGGTGACCGAAGCCGTTTTCACCAAAGGCCCCGAAGGTGCCAGGGGCATGATGCGGTGGCTGCGCGAAGGCCGCACAGTGGGACTATTAGTCGATCAAAAAATGAATGAAGGCGTCGAAATGCCGTTTGTCGGCAAACCCGCTATGACGGGGATCGTCCCTGCGCAATTATCGTTGATGACGGGGGCGCTGATGCTGCCGATCGCCTTTCGCCGCGTCAAAGGTACGCATTTTGAAATGATCGTGCATCCGCCGTTGCAAACCGACCCGTCCCTACCGCGCGACGAGCAGGTTTTGGATCTGACGCGGCAAATGAATGATTTCCTTAGCGACCATATACGGCGTTATCCCGGTCAATGGTTATGGTTGCATCGCCGATGGATCGGTGTTTAACCGTTTGACTTTCGGCTGCATCGCCTTAGGTTTCATTGAGATATTTATTTCAACCAAAGGAACCGACCATGACTATTAATTCAGCTTCTGCCCAATGGCGTGGCGATTTGCCAAGCGGCAAGGGCGATGTTTCCTTTGGCAGCTTTAAAGGCGAATACAGCTTTCATTCGCGTTTTGAAGACGGTAAGGGGACTAACCCTGAACAATTAGTCGCCGCCGCTCACGCGGCATGTTTTTCAATGGCTCTTTCGCATGGTTTGACCCAAGGCGGCTTCAAGCCGACATCTGTCGAGACAAAAGCCAATGTCGCATTAGTCAAAGATGCAACGGGTTTTTCCATCACGGAAATTACATTGGAGTGTGACGCCGATGTGCCGGGGATTGCCGAAGCTGCTTTTTTTGAAATTGCCAATGCAGCGAAAACAGGCTGCCCGATCTCCAAAGCCTTGGCCGCCGTGCCGACGATTACGTTGAATGCACGTCTGAAAAAAGCGGCTGCGTAATATCGTCAAAAATAATGATGCGAAAAAAGCCCTCCGGTCGGAGGGCTTTTTTAATGGCTGAATTATATTTCTATGCGTTATTCGCGAACCGTACCGCCTGAGGCTTTGACGACCCAGCGTCCGCTTTCTTGTCGGACCGATTGAATGACGCCAAGACCAGGAACGCTTTGGCCCGTGCTATAGCGGCTCATTTCGCCTGAACCGACACGGCCCAACCACGCCACACCAGGTTGCGCGCCACGTAATTCCCATCCGCTGGTATTGGCGGGTTTAGGGGCGGCTTTTTTGACGACGGGTTTTTTCGGTGCTTCTTGTTTGACTTCGACAGGCTTAATCGCTTCAGGTGTTGCTTCCTGTTTTGGCGTTTCGGCTGTGTTGGTTTCGATCGGTGCGATCATCGCAGCAGGCTCAGCTGAAGGCGCACGGTTGCGCATATCCGCCGCTAGGGTCGATGTTCGCGCGTCCAAGTCGGAAACTTGTTTGGACAATGCGTCCAATTTTTCCGTCAAAGCTTGCAGCGCGGCATTCATCGCAGGATCGGCTGATTGCGTTGTAGGTGTTGCAGATTGCACAGCAGATAATGTTGCCGATACTTCTTGCAATTGCTGTTCGATTTTGTTTAAACGATCCGCCGAGGCGGCATCGATTTGTCCTGACCCTTGAGCCGGCATAGCCTCGACAGGTGCGATAACCGCAGGCTGCGTTGCCGTGTCGACAGGAGTTTCAACAGCGGCTTCAGCAGGGGCTGTTTCAGTTGTCGGCGTCGGCAATTGCGCAGCGATCATATTCGTGTCACCGGTTGCTGCCTCAGGCGTAACAGGTGCGCCTTGTTCGACAGGCGGCATTGCCGGGGACGTTGCATCGGTTGTCGCTGTTGGTGCGTTTGGATCCGTCACAGGCGTTTCAGGTGTCGGCATCAATGCGGCATCTGCAGGGGGCGGCAAGGCTTCGGCCGTCATACCATCAACAGGCGGCGTTGTCGCTTCGACAGCGTCAACGGGTGCCACTGGAGCAGCAGGATCAACAACAGCTGCGTCGACAGGCGAAGGTGCTGCGACGGCATTCGGATCAACACCAGGGGTTGCTGCTGCGTTCGGGTCAACGGGCACTTCGGTTGGTGAAACACCAGGCGGCAATGCGTTGTCAGCGACAACAGGCGCGGCCATTTCGGCAGTTTGTTCAGGTGCCATCATGGTTTGTGCGCCCGGATTCAAAAACAGAAACCAAACGGCTCCGCCTGCAACACCGACTAACGCCAATAAAAAGACGATTAAAATGCCCGAGCTTTTCTTTTTCGGTTTTACCGCAGGCGCGGAATCAAAAGAATCGGTAGTTTGACCTTCTTCAACAAGGTTGTCGAATTCGTCAAAGTCGTTTTGGTTGTCGGTAGCCATGTAAGTCTCTCCTGAGAAGCAATGCGGTAGATGTTAAAAAGGTTGAGTACGCGTGATTGTCAAGCCGTTGTTGGCGGATTGCGGCGGCGAGTAAAGCCCTTGCGGTTGGCCTTGTTGTGCCCCGCCGGGATAGAAAGATGTGTTGCTGTACCCGGGGTTAAAGCCATAGCCTTGTTGCTGTTGCTGACCAGGTTGTTGCTGGTAAGCGCTGTAGGCATTATAGGCTTGACCATAAGGGCTGGCGTTGAATGCCGTTTGTCCGGGTGACTGCCCGTTGGCGTAACCTGTCCCAGGCTGTTGTTTGGTTGGATCGACGACGCTGTTGACGAATAACAAACCGATACGCGTACCTGCACGGACGATGACGGTGCGCGGACGGTTGGCGTTTTGCTGCAAAACTTGAGAGATTTGGTTGCCCGCTTCTTGAGCACCATTCAATAGTTCTTCGCGCGTGTCCAAATCGTTTTGGTTACTGGTGACAACAGTGCCGTTCGTGACGACAACGTCGTTATTTTGTTGCGTGGCCGCTTCGGCGAAACCTTGGATAAAGGCTGCGGCCGCAGGTAAAAAGACACGCGAAAAATAATGATTGTCTATTTTCGAGACAACGCCCGGCAAGGTCGTGCCCGGATCAAGCGCAAAGGCTTGGACTTGGTATTCGACGCCGTCTTTCACGATGCGATTAAATTGCAAGACCAGATTACGTTGTGCGACCTGGAAAGTACCCAAAGCGCGACCACCTAATAACGGACCCGATGCGACTTCAGCCAAAACAGGGCCCGGAACATCCGAGTTCGCTTCGGTGATGGTTTGCGCATAGGCAATCGTTCCCGCGTCAATCAACGGTTTTGGAGGTGTGCCAGGAAGCGAAACATTCGTAACAGATGCCGCGTTGTTGGCATTAGCTGAACCACCACCGGTAGTAGTGCCCGCAGTTGTCGCGCCATTATCGGGGAAGTATTTTTTCATGTCATAGCCTGGCGCAATGTTCATCGAGAACATGACGGGGTCTGTCGGCACTTGGGCGTCGATGGCAATTTGCATTTGCTGTTGCAATTGCTGGGCGATCGCCTGGACTTGTTCCGGGGCAGGCGCGGTAGGAAGCGGCGGATTTTGCGGTTGCTGTTGGGCTACAAGATTGGGATCATTTCCAACCGGCAGAGGTGGCGGTGATAACGTCGCTTGTTCGGTTATCTTGGCCGTTTCTTCTTGTTGTTGGCGTTCGATACGCCGTGTTTCTGCTTCTCGGCGCCATTCCGAAAGAGGATCATTCTCTTCGACTTGTACGGGCGCTTCAATACGTTCGGAAGGGCGCGCAATCGGTGTTGGAATGACGCTGCCGCCTGTCGTTTCGGCATCAGCGACTGCTTGCTTGTTGGATTCGATAACAGCCTCTTCATAGGCGGGAGGCAATTCAGCGGTACCCGGAGCTTCTGAAAGTTCGGGTGTCGAACGGACGTTGGATACTTCTTCGCTCATATCCGGTTTGCCTGAATTATCGCCGCCGAAAACCATGTACGCCAACAGTAAAAAGATAACGCCGCCCACAATACCGATGACTTTGAGTTTCGGGTTTTGCGCGAAAATTTCTTTGATGTTGACTTTTTTTGGAGCTGCGGACATTGCAGGATCGTCTGCTGACAAATAGTCATCGTCCATAAAGGAGCCGCTTTCGGTTTTGTTGGGATCGTCGACCATTGCGTTTACTCCTTGGAAGAAATTCTGGATGGGGGGCGTGATTTTTGTCCCAAATGCGCGCGTACCAGCGAACCTTTGTCGGACAGCAACACCACGGGTGTGTCTTCAAGCACATAGACATTCATGCCGTCAGACGAGGTCGCGCTGCCGCGCCATGCCGGGGACAACAAGGAAAGTGGCGTGCGAAGATACAGCGCGTTGGAGAAACGATAGGCCGATGTCCGTCCGTCTGTTCCGTCCACGATAATTTTTTCCGCACCGGTCGGTGGGACGCCTTCTAAGAAAGATGTCGTGACTTTGTCGCCGGCCATCAAACCGATACCTTCGTCGATAACAGGTGTTTTCGCATTCGGTCCCAACTCTGGGATGCGTGCGTCAAAACGGTAATCGACCGTTTCGCCACCGGATTCCAAAGAGAACGTAATTGGTGTGGTCATTTTCAGCAAACGGATCACCAAGTTGCCGCGCGCGAAATCTTTGCGGGGCGCGATTCGGATGACGTGGCCGCCGGCTTCGGGCGGTTTTACTTCAAACGGGCCGCCGAAACCGATATCCATGATCGGCCATGGTTCGCCCGTGACGTCGATAATATTGATCGTCGTCACGTTATTGGCAGCCAAATGAATCGTTTGCGGTTTCACGCCGGGATCGGTCGAAATCGTTTTAACGACGTTGCCTGGCTTTGGCGCAGGACGCACGGGCGTTTGAATCGCTTCTTGGGTGTCTTTTAAACGGGCCAATACGTCGCGAATCTCGTATGGTTCCATCGGCAAAGCGGATTTTTTAGCTTGGTCAAAAGCTATGCCGCGCGCTTGCTCTTGTAATTCCTGAGTGCGTTGTTGCAACTGTACTTCATAAGGTAATTGCTCGATTGGGGTGCCTGGTTGTACATCCACACCACCGACGACATTCGGCGATAAATTCATATCGATGCCTTGATTAGTGATCGGCATCATCCCTGTCGTGGTCGGGATTGTGCCAGCTGTCGAAACGGGCGCAAAACCTTGCGTGTTTGTCGGTTGCGGAGACGCAGGCGAGGACGGCAAGGGAACAAGTCCCGGCGTAGGGGCTGTTGCGGCGGCAGGTTCTGCATTTGTTACAGGAATGTCGGAAGGTGCCGTCGTAATCGGTTGCGCTTGGGTCTGAACCGGCATGCCTTGTTGGGGCTGTTGGGGCGACGGCGATTGTGACTGCATGATCACTTGCTGCTGTTGCGGCATTTGCTGATTTTGTTGCTGTGATGCTTGCTGGGCGGCTTGTTGTTCCGCAGCACGATTATTTGCAGCCGCTTGATCGCTTGGGCTCATAAGGGGCTGCAAAGTAGGGGCCGGAGCTACCTGAGGTGCCATCATCGGCATTGGCTGGGGCATCTGCGGCGGC
>JANODM010000267.1:0-10337 GCA_031412695.1 Alphaproteobacteria bacterium | reverse complement strand
CCGAAAAAGGATACGGCGAATCGCAGCCGGTAGCGGACAATACGTCAGAATCTGGCCGCACAAAAAACCGCCGGGTCGATATTGCCGTATTTGCTAATGAGAAGATGCAGCGCGACGCCAAAAATGGCACCATCGATTAATTTACGACAATGGCTACGCTCGACGACTCAGACAAAAAAACGATTCGAACCGATTTCGATCAGGTCGTTTGTGTCGTTCATACCATTACCAATCTGTCACCCTGACGCCGGACTTGATCCGGCGGAAGGGTCTCAGAAGAATGATCTTATTTTCCTCTGAGATCCTTCGGCTTTGCCTCAGGATGACAAAAAAAGTTAAGCGGCGGCTTCTTCGGCAACCGGGGCTTCAGCAGCTGGTGCTTCTTTCGGAGCAGCTGCGGCTTCGGCTAAAGCTGCGGCTTTTTCAGCTTTTTGATCGGCGCGTTCCTGTGACTTCTTCTTAGGAGTCGATTTTTTAGGACGGGCAGCGATCTTCGGAGCGGAAGCCAGGCCGGCTTGGGCCATCATCTTGGCAACGCGTTCCGACGGCTGAGCACCTTTGGCGATCCAGGATTTGATGGTTTCGCCTTCTAGTTTGATGCGATCGGTAGTGGCCAATGGGTCATATGTCCCAACTTTTTCCAAATAGGCACCATCACGGGCGGCGCGGCTGTCGGCCACAACGATATGATAGTAAGGGCGGTTTGTCGTACCACGACGAGTTAAACGTATTTTCAATGCCATAGTCTAGTCTCCTTCAAGTGTTAGTGTAAGTTGTTTTAGAAGTTTTTATTCCCGCCCATCAAGCCTGCGAGGCCTGAGCGTGCGAATCCTTTTTTGCCCATTTTCTGAAAACGTTTCATCATATCAGCCATCTGCATATGTTGCTTCAGAAGTTGGTTGAGTTCAAAGGCCGAAGTCCCTGAACCTTTTGTAATTCTTTTCTTTCTGGACGCGTTCAATACTTTCGGATTGGCGCGTTCTTTTGGGGTCATCGAGAAGATCATGGCGCGGTGTTTTTTGAACACTTTGCCTTCCAAATCGGCATTCTCGACCATGCCTTTGATCTTACCCATGCCCGGCAACATGCCCATGATGGCCCCCATGCCACCCATTTTGGACATCTGCTCCATCTGTTTTAAGTAGTCGTCCAGACCGAACTGGCCTTTTTGCATCTTGGCGGCCATGTCGACGGCTTCGTTCTGGTCGACGTTCTGGGCGGCTTTTTCGACCAAGGACAACACGTCGCCCATGTCTAAAATACGGCCAGCCAGACGGTCGGGGTGAAACACCTCGAACGCGTCCATCTTTTCGCCCATCCCCAGGAACTTGATCGGCTTGCCCGTGATCTGGCGCATCGACAGGGCGGCACCGCCTCTAGCATCGCCATCAATATGAGTCAGAATGATCCCAGTCAGGCCGACGCGTTCATCGAAATTCTTGGCCGTATTGACGGCGTCCTGGCCGGTCATGCTGTCGGCGACCAACAAGGTCTCGGCAGGGTTGGCGGATTTTTTGACGGCAGCGATTTCAGCCATCAACTCGTCATCGATGCTGAGGCGACCGGCTGAGTCCAAAATCAGAATATCATAGCCGCCTTTGCGGCCTTCGATGCTTGCGCGCGCGGTAATCTCAAGGGGCTGTTGTCCCGCCACGATGGGCAAGGTATCGACGGATACTTGTGTGCCAAGTTGCGCCAATTGTTCTTGCGCACCAGGGCGTTTCACGTCCAGCGACGCCATCAACACTTTTTTGCGGTCGATTTCCTTGAGGCGTTTGGCCAATTTGCCTGCAGTCGTTGTTTTACCGGCGCCTTGCAATCCGACCAATAAAATAACGGTGGGCGGTGCGGTAACGGCCAAAGGCTCGGACGTGCCAAGGCTTTCGATCAACACATCATGAACGATTTTGACGACTTGTTGGCCTGGCGTGATCGATTTCAAAACGTCTTGGCCGATGGCGCGTTCAGTGGCTTTGGCGATGAATTCTTTGACGACAGGTAACGCGACATCAGCCTCAAGCAGGGCGATGCGAATTTCGCGCATGGCGGCGTTGACATCGTCTGTGCTCAAGGCTCCGCGCCCGCGCAAACGGTCAAAAATTCCACCTAATTTATCGGTCAACGAACCGAACATTCCTTATACCTTTTTTCCATACGCAAATACCGCTGTGAGCAGACAATGCCGACAGCGGGCGACCCAGAGCCGTAAAAGCTAAAGAGGTCTTGAAGTAGGGACGTTTTAGGGGATTTATGGCAGCAGAGTCAAGGAGAATTTAGCGGTTTTCAAGCGTTTGTCCGACGTAAAATCAACTATTTATGCTTTTTAAATCTGTTTTACCTATATTTGGCATTTTCGGAACTAGTATGTGCTAAGGTCATGATCAATGTCTTTATTGAAACGGAACCCGCCTATGATCTCGAACATGACCTCGAAAACATTCGCCCTGTTTTTTCTTGCTTGTTTGGCCGCATTGCCCGTATCGGCTGAAAACGCTGATTTTGTCAAAACGGGCGGCGTATATAAAGGTGGCAGCAACTTTAACAACGCGAAAAATCCTTATTCCTATATGCCGACGACGGGTTCCATCGCCGAGATCAGCCGCAAACAATACGAAGAAAACCGTAAAGCGTATTTGACGCCTAAACCGAATGTGACGATCAAACCCAGCAAACCGTTGCTGGAATTGCCCGACGACAAAAAGGCAAAATGCTTGACGGGTAATTACGACGATTGTCGTTAAGCGTCGATGCGCCTGTATCACCAAGACGAGTATACGGTTCGAAAATTATTGCCGCGTGAATGGCGCGCATTAAAGGACATTCGCCTCAAAGCGGTGCAAGCCGAGCCGAATGTTTTTGTCGCAACTTATGACGATCAAATCTTGCGCCCGGATCGCGAATGGAAAGCGATGTTGGAGGATTCTGACCGCGCGTATTTTATTTTGGTTCATGGCGGTCACATTGTGGGCCTAAGCGGTGTGGCGCGCCATGGCGAAGACCCTGTGACGGGGGTGTTAGTTTTGTCGTATATCGACAAAGTTCATCGCAACAGGGGGTTGTCGAACCTATTTTATCAAGCCCGTTTGGATTGGGCAGTGCGCAAGGGACTTCGCAAAGTGATTGTGTCGCACCGAAAAGACAACAAAGCGTCCAAAGCGGCTATTAAAAAATTTCATTTCGAATATACTCATACCGAAATGAAAAAATGGCCAGACGGCACCAAAGAGGAACAGCTTTTTTATCAGTTGGACCTTAAAAAATGGCAAGACGTCTTCGGCGTTTGACAAGATAGTTAGCGAAGGTGAAAACATGGATCCGCGTATCATTACCATCGGTCGATTGTTATTGATCCCGATTTTTATTTTCCTTTTGGTATCGGTTTATCACTCGACTCAATATATATCCGGCACTCGCATGGGCATGGCTTCTTTTGAACGGTCTGTCAAAGAAAATTGGCCGCGTACCTTGGCGACGTTCAATGGACCATTGGTCGTCTGGCAAGCCAATCCACCTGTTAAAGATGCGCCGACGAATGTGTTGCCGCAATATAGTTATCGTGCGGGCAAACTGGTATGTCAGAGCAATCGTTTCGAATTCGGGCCGCGTAAAACGGATCACACGGTGTTGCCTGCAGGCGACAAACGTCTTGCTGCGTTGATCAAACAATCCTGCAGCGGCGAGCCGAAAAAAACCGTTCTGAAGGACAGAATTCAGTATGATTACGTATGTTCGGCAACACTAGTGTTTTACGACCCGAAAAACGTTTGCGTGTCTTACATTGCCAAACCCGTTAAAGCCGACACGGTTCGCGCCGCGTTGAAAAAGAATATCGTGATGTTCAACCTGATGATCGCCGTCAAATTATTACTGGCGGGATTATGCGTGTGGGGTGCTTGGCCGTTGCTGGCGACGGCACGCCAGTTTGCGACAAAGCGCCGATAATGTTCTGGAAGAAAAAAGAACCTGTTACGCCACCGGAAAAGTCCCCGGAAAAGCTTGATGAAACATCGTGGCTTGATCGGTTATCTTCAGGGCTTTCCGCGTCCAGCCGCAAGCTGACGCAAGGGATTGTCGATAGCGTAACGAAAAAACCTCTGGACCAAGATGCGCTGGACGAATTGGAAGAACAACTAATTGCAGCTGATTTGGGCCCAAGCCTGGCCGCGCGTTTGACGGCGGAATTCGGCAAGACGCGTTTCGGCAAACAGGTGTCCGAAGACGAAGTCAAATCGGCTTTGGCCGAACAGATCGACGTGATTTTGAAACCGGTCGCTAAGCCGTTTGTGATTGATCGCGCTAAAAAACCGTTCGTCGTGTTGATCGTCGGCGTGAATGGAAGCGGCAAGACGACAACTATCGGCAAGTTGTCACAACAATACAAAGAGCAGGGGCTGAAAGTCGTCTTAGCTGCTGGCGACACGTTTCGTGCGGCAGCGGTGGAACAGCTGCAGCAATGGGGCGACCGTACAGGCGCGCATGTTATTGCGAAAGGCCTGAACACAGATGCCGCGGCTGTGGCGTTTGAAGCGGTACAGCATGCTCAGGAGAGCGGCGCGGATGTGGTCTTGATCGACACGGCAGGGCGTTTACACAACAAAGCGAATTTGATGGAAGAATTGGCCAAGATTAATCGCGTGATTCAAAAGCAAATCCCTAATGCGCCGCATGCCGTTTTTTTGACGTTGGATGCAACGATTGGTCAGAACGCCTTGACCCAAGTCGAAGAGTTCAATCGCATCGTATCGTTGACAGGATTGATCGTAACAAAGCTGGACGGGTCGGCCAAAGGCGGAGTCGTGGTCGCATTAGCTGATAAAATGAAATTACCCATCTTTGCGGTAGGCGTAGGCGAGTCGGCAGCCGATCTGCAAGCCTTTGAATCTTCTGCTTTTGTAACCTCTTTGTTAGGCCTTCCAAAAGCGTAATTAATCAATTGAATCAGTAAGATATAAATTTACCATAGGGACTATGGTAAAATATAGTCGTTTTTACGTTAAATAAATTAACCTTTTTGCAATCCTGATATGTTTTCATAAGAGTAAGTCTGAAGACTTGAAAGTATACCACAGGATGTGCCCCATGCGTCGTTCCAATCGGTCTAAACCACGTAAGCTTCCCCATGATACGTGGAACCACGTTTGGCAATTGTTTTGCCCGTGGGTAACGGGAGGAGAGGTTGCCCCCATTCACACGCCGTCAACCCCACGCCGCAAACGTTCAACATTACGCTCAGTGACGATCGCCACTCTATTATGTGGTACATTGTCTTTTGCATCCCCGGTACAAGCCGACACGTTTAATACCGATGGCCGTATCGTTCTGGCTTCGTTGAACAACACAATTCCCGGCGATAATGAAAAGGCCTATCCTGAATTGTTCGGCGCAAATGAACAATATCACACTGATATACGTCCTTTCACAAAATGGACAGGATCGTTGAAACGCTTCAAAGCACAATTTTCCTCAAGCCTTCAACATCCTGAAGTCAAAGAGTGGATGAAATTGTTGTCATCATTGAAAGACGCGTCGGATGAAGAGAAAATCGAAGCCGTCAACGAATACATGAACGAAAAAACATTCATCTCGGATTCGAATAACTATGCGTCACGCGATTATTGGGCGACACCAATGGAGTTTCTAGCTCGCGGTGGTGATTGCGAAGATTACGCCTTGGCAAAATATATTTCCCTACGTGCGTTGGGCTTTCCGCAAAACAAAATGCGTCTGGCTATCGTCTATGACCGCGTAATGCGTATGCCGCATGCTTTGTTGATCGTGTATCAAGGCGGCGAAGCCAAAGTATTGGATAATCAAAATCCCGGCGTAATGGACTCGGCCGATATCACACGCTACAAGCCGATTTATTCGATTTCCCAAGTGGCTTGGTGGAGACACTAAGGGAATTTGAAACCCAACTAAAAAAGCTCTCCGCGAAGGAGAGCTTTTTTGATTCAGTAACGTATCTGAAATTATTTATTGTTGAAAAAACGATTCAACAGATTTGTCGGCAACGGAATTAGAATGGTATTGCTTTCATTGGCGGCGACTTCCTGCAATGTGCTGAGATAACGAAGCTGCATCGCGCTGTCATCCGACCCCAGTAATTTACCTGCATCGACCAATTTCTGGGCGGTTTGGTATTCGCCTTCAGCCTGAATGACTTTGGCGCGTCGCATACGTTCAGCTTCAGCTTGTTTGGCCATCGCGCGGATCATGGTTTCATCCAGATCGATATGTTTGATTTCGACGTTCTGGACCTTGATGCCCCAATCCGTCGTTTGTTTGTCGATGATTTCTTGGATATCGCGGTTCAGCTTGTCGCGGTCGGACAACATGTCGTCCAACTCGTGTTTACCCAACACAGAACGAAGCGTCGTCTGCGCCAATTCGCTGGTGGCACGGCGGAAATTGAATACTTGGATGATCGAACGAGCCGGATCGACAACGCGGTAGTAAATCACGGCGTTGACTTTGACGGTGACGTTATCACGTGAAATCACGTCTTGCGGCGGCACGTCTTCGACCATGGTGCGCATATCAACACGTGCATAGGTTTGCAAAACTGGAATAATAAATACCAAGCCGGGACCGGTGGTATATGAGAATTTACCAAGCGTGAACACGACCGCTTTTTCGAATTGTAGCAAAATCTTGATCGAAGACGCCAAGAAAATCAAGATCAGCACTAGAAGAACGGGAATAATCGTAAAAGTCATGACAGGTCTCCGACGGGTTCGACGATGAGGGTTAAATTATCTTGTGCAATGACGCGGACATGTTGCCCAGGCGTCAAAGCAAGGCCGTTTTTTTCAACAGCTAGCCAAAAAGCACCATCCAATTCGACGCGCTGATGCGTAGCATTCCAATCGACAACTTTGGCGATTTTGTCGGTAAGGCTGAAATTATCTTTTTTGTATCGGGTATAGCCGCGCAGAGTGACATAGCCTATTGCTGCTGCTCCGCCCAAAACGATGAAGTTCAGCATCACGCACATCAACGGCGACAAGCGCATATCAGGGTCAGGTGAACGGGTAAGGGAAACAGTGCCGACAACGAACAAGGCAGCACCCAAAATGCCCAACACGCCCTTGGTCGGAAGCAAAAATTCTGCTACGATAAACGCAATGCCCATCAGTGCCAGATACGGCAACAAGGCAGCATTATTGATGACCAAAATGTCCATAACGATATGATAAATAAGTTTTCTCTTTTGTCAATGCGGCTGTCAGGATAAGCCACCCATGTTCTATTCCTCTTTACCTCAACGCGGCATCGTCAAAATCAGCGGTCAGGATAAATTCGATTTTCTGCAAGGCATCGTCACCAATGACGTGCGATTAGTCGCCGATGATCATTTAGTTTATTCGTGTTTTTTGACGCCGCAAGGAAAATACCTGGCGGATTTTTTCATTTTTCAAATCGAAGACGATTGGTTCGTCGATATCGATCGTGCGCTGGTCGGTTTTTTCATTGCGCGCGTCGGTATGTATAAACTGCGCAGCCGCGTGATCCTTGAGGATGTCTCTCAAGAGTATAAAGTCTTGGGCTTTTGGGGCAGTAAGAAACCGTCTCTGTCTGTTTTAAAAGATCCTCGTTCAGATAACGCCGGGTGGCGCGGTTATTTCCGTTCACAAGAAGCGGTGCAGACGGGCACGCTTACCCAAGGCGATTACGAAGCCTGGCGCATTCAATCAGGGTTTCCTGAATTACGCGATTTCGAACGCGAGCGGTCGACGATGGCCGAGACGAATATGGATCTGTTGAATGCCGTATCGTGGAACAAAGGCTGTTACATTGGTCAGGAACTGACGGCACGTGTCGAGCATCGCGGCCTGATCAAAAAACGTCTTGTTCCGATTAAAACCGTCGAGGATATCACTTCCGTATTTGATACGCCTGTTTTAATCAAAGAAAAAACCGTCGGGCAGTTGCGCAGCACGTATAAGAATCACGGGCTTGCGTTGATGCGATTAGATGATTTGAAAAATGGCTCAACCGTTACGATAGACGGTCAAAATGCCGTCATTCATGTGCCTAGCTGGTTTAAACACGATTAGTCGCGAACGTTCATTTCGTGATGAATTTTTTCCAACGGACCGACATGCGATCCGGTGCGGATCGTGCAATTTTCCAAATGCGTAAACGCTTTGACCAAAACATTGTTCTCTATTGTCACGCCTGGGCCGAAAAACACGTTTGGTTCGATGACGACATCTTGGCCGATGACCGTATCATAGGCGAAATAGACCGTTTCCGGATCATGTAACGTCGTACCGTTTTCCATGGCTTTGCGGCGAAGTTGTTTTTGAACGATGCGCTCTAAATACGCCAGTTCTTCACGCGTATTGGCGGCTGCCGTTTGATCATAAGGTGCCGTGAACACGCCGCAACGCTTATCCGCGTGGCGGGCAATCGCGATCGCATCCGTAATGTAATATTCGCCCGCCGCGTTATAGGTCTTGATCGCGGTCAACAGGCTTTCGGCTTTTGCGGCGTCGAAACAAATCGTACCCGAATTACACAGATTTATTTTTTTCTGTTTTTCCGTTGCATCTTTGAATTCGACGATTTTTTCCAACATGCCGTCATTGGTCACAATCAATCGGCCATAGCGCAATGGATCGTCAGGCTGCATGCCTAACACGGTCACGGTATTATCGGCTTCAATCAAATTGGTCAATGTTTCCGGCTGGATGAACGGCATATCGCCCAGCATGGACACGATCTTGTCAACTTTTTTGGTCAAGGCTTTCATGCCAATCAAGGTCGCATGGCCCGTGCCTTTTTGTTCCGCTTGAATGGTGGTCATCACATGCGGGAATAAATTCGGTGTCATTTTGTCATCAGCTGCGATCACCACGACGATTTCGTCTGCGCCGGCGGCTTGGCA
This sequence comes from Alphaproteobacteria bacterium, assembly GCA_031412695.1. Classification (GTDB taxonomy): domain Bacteria; phylum Pseudomonadota; class Alphaproteobacteria; order Micavibrionales; family SZUA-601; genus JAQGJA01. The sequence continues at coordinate 1,447 of JANODM010000267.1, read as the reverse complement.
AGCTTCGATCACGTATTGCAACATCGGTTTATGCGCCAACGTATGAAGCGGTTTCGGCAACGCCGATTTCATACGAGTGCCTTTACCGGCGGCAAGAATAATAGCGGAAAATGATGTCATGCGTTACGCTTCACGGAAAAGATCGCTGTCTCTGAAAGAATGTCGCGCAATTCGCACGCGGGCAGCAACGACAGGTGGGTTTGGGCCAATTCTGCTTGCGATAATGCGAAGTCCAAGCTTTCTTGATAGCAATTGTGTTTTTCAAGCAATTTTTGCGCATGATCAAAATCAAAGTCGTTGTGTTTCCCTTCGACCAGCGTGCGTTGCCAAAAGCTGCGCTCTTCGGAACTGGCTTTTTCCAACGCGATGACGATCGGCAACGTAATTTTGCCTTCTTTAAAATCATCGCCGCTGTTTTTGCCCATCGTGTCCAAATTACCTTGATAGTCCAGAACATCATCTGCGATTTGAAACGCAACACCAAGATATTGGCCGTAATTGCGTGCCGCCGTTATAATATCTTCGGATGCATTAGCGACAATTGCGCCGACTTCAGCGGCGGCGGCAAATAAGGCGGCTGTTTTCGCAGCAATGACGTCGAAATAACCTTGGCGCGATAAACTAAGGTCGCCGGTCGCGGCCAACTGCATCACTTCACCTTGAGCGATGACGGAAGACGCGTCCGATAAAATTTTCAACACGCGCAAGGATTTTGTTTCGACCATTAATTGAAACGCGCGCGTAAACAGAAAATCGCCGACCAAAACGGACGCTTGGTTGCCGAACATGGCATTCGCAGAAGGTTGGCCGCGGCGTTGCGACGATTCATCGACGACATCGTCATGCAGCAAGGTGGCGGTGTGAATGAATTCAACCGATGCCGCCAATTTCAAATGATCGCGACCTTCATAACCTAAGGCACGTGCCATGGCCAGGGTCAGCATCGGACGCAGACGCTTGCCGCCTGCGGCCACGATATAGGCTGCTAGCTGATTAATCAGCGGGACGGGCGATTCCATGCGGTCGATAATGGTCTGATTAAGGTCTTGCACGTCTGTGGCCAAAACCGTGCGAAGTGCATCGACGGGTGACTTTACGGGGGCAAGTGTGCTAGGGTGTTTATTCATTAACATGCGCGTCACATTAGGCCTTTATGAGCTTGGTTGCAACTACACTTGATCAGTTATGCTATGGGGCGTTGACCCTGGAACAGCCTGAAAAAGGGTATCGTTTTAATACAGATACGGTTCTTTTAGCGGCTGTGATCAGGGCTGAAGCGGGTGATAAAGTCCTCGAGCTTGGCTGCGGTGTAGGGGCGGCAATATTGTCGGCGGCTTTGCGTTTGCCACAGGTTCATTTTATGGGAATCGAGCGTGAAACGACGTATGCGCAATTAGCCGAACGTAACGTAACAGCAAATAACTTAAATGACCGCGTAAATATCATC
>JANODM010000266.1:0-6708 GCA_031412695.1 Alphaproteobacteria bacterium | reverse complement strand
CTTGCGCAAGCGAGGGTCTTATCCTGTTGATTAAGATCCCCGCTTTCGCAGGGATTACGAATAATGAGATATTCGCAACAAAAAAACCGGAGATATACATCTCCGGTTTTTTAAATCAACAAAACGAAAACTAGTTTTTCGCGTCGGAAGCTGTGTCCGAAATAGCTTCGCCACCGGCTTCGATGTCTTCGCCGGCACCTTCAAGTGTGTTGCAGGCCTGCAAGAAAACGGAAAGAACGCAAACGCTCAAAAGGGATAAAAGAATACGCATTGATAAACTCCATAAAGATAAGGGAAGATAGGGGGTTAGTATTGAAGGATCAACACTATCAAGAATTGCATGTGAAACGGATAAGAGTCGCAAGCCGAAAAAATAAATAACCTATAAAGACGTTTTTATTTCAACAAGAACGGCAAACGGTTTTGCAGCATACGTTGGGTGCTAGCGTCCAAATCGGCCATCATAGCTTCCTGGCTTCTGGTCCAAATCACGTCTCGACCATTGATGCTGGTGTTTTCGGGAACCGTCTGGCCGCGATTAACCACGACAGACCCTGATCCGCTTGACCCGGTAGCCGTGCCGTCGAGACGGAACTCGACCAGGATCTTGCCCTGATAACGTTGGGATTGATCGATGGTAAACCAGCCCTTGACACCGTTTGTCATGGGCAAATCTTGACCGATAATCGACGCTTCTTTGATCGTGATGATCAAGTTGCCGTCTGCACCCCCGGCTTGGAAACGCGCGCGCGCCCACTCGGCAACCGCGTCGGGAAGAGGCTGGGTTAAAAGATGTTCGACATTCGGTTCGCGCGACGGCATCACGTATTCCTGCACGACTTGGATGGTCGATACGCCCAAAATGGTCGGCGGATACGCTTTGTAGGCGTAATTCGCGCGCGGCTTGTCATCCGTCGGCACGGTACAGCCTGTGAGGCCGAACGCGAAAAGGACTAGCGTTGAAAAAAGGGCGGCAAAACTTAGAAAGCGCGTCATCGTAAACCTCGACACATATGAAATAAGTGATTAAACGGGAAACTCGTACACGATATTGCAGAACTCGCAGGTAACGGTGATGATTCCGTTTTCCGCAACGTCCAGTCTATCATCCTCCGACAAATTATCCAAGACGCTGCGGATGCGTTCGGCAGAACAGCGGCAGCCTTTTTGGATTGCAATCGGCGGAAAGATGCGAACACCTTCCTCGTGAAATAGGCGGTAGAGCACATTGTTCAAGGGCAGGGCGTTTTCAACCATCTCGTTATAGGTCAGAGTCTGCATCAGCAGCATCGCGCGCTGCCAATCTTCAGGCGATGACGCGGGTGTTTCGGGTAAATGTTGCAGCATCAAGGCGCCACCAATCCATTTGCCGTCGGCGTTCTTTCCGATATGCGACACGAAGGCGGTTTGAATCTGTTCCGATTGCGAAAAATAATGTCGCACGCAATCTGTCAGATCCGTGCCATCCAAAGCGACGATGCCTTGATAGCGCTCACCACCTTCAGCTTGATCGACCGTAAAGGACAAATAGCCGTTATGCATCAATTCCGAAAAATTCGGATCGGTTGCGACTTTCAGTGCCTCCGCGTCATACGACGCATAACCGCGCAACGTGCCGTCGGTCGTGATGTCGCATACCAACGTCTTGATCAGGCCTTGGCTTTTGGCCTGAAACGTAAAGACGCCATCGAATTTCAGCATTCCCGCCAACAATGTCGTCAGGCACAAAGCTTGGCCCAAGATGCGTGCTGCGTGCTCCGGATAGCCATGTGCGGTGATGATCGCATCTAAGACATGTGGCAAGCGCACCATGCGTCCACGTAAATGCGATGCATCCAACATAAACGGTTGCACGCGGTCGGGCGATGCAGGCCCGTCATTCGCGCCTTGAAGCCGGGGCTGATCGTCATTGGCGATGGGTTTGTCGAAAATCATAAAGGAACGCGCGAAGGCCTTGAACGGGACGTAAGGACATGAAAGAATGGGTCTATGCCTAGCACGACGACACAACAAACAACAATATCCATTTTACCGATGACGACTGAAAAGGTCGATGCATGGTTAGCTGCGAATGCGGCGGTCAGAGGCGACGCGGAAGTTCCGCGATTGTTGCGTTTTTTGGACGATGCCGCCGCCGGATCGCGCACGATTTTGGTGGCGTGGAAAGGATCCGATATCTTGGGCCATATCACCGTCCAGGATCAATCCTTGTATATGCCGTTTCGTCGCCACAAAATGCCCGAGATCGTGGATTTATGGGTTGCGCCCGATCACCGCCGTCACGGCGTAGGATCGGCATTATTGGATGCGGCGGAACAATATGCGCGTGACAAAAAAGCCAAGGCGATCGGTTTGGGTGTCGGCATCAGCACTAATTTCGGCCCCGCGCACCGTCTCTATGCGTTGCACGGATTCAAGCCTGACGGCATGGGCGCTTGGGCCAACGGCGTCCACGTCAAGCAAGGCGATATGATTCGCGTCGATGACGGCGTGTTGTTCATGTGGGCAAAAGAATTGTAAGGACGCGTAGCTGATGACGCTGAAAGCGACCACCGTTTATAATCAGGCGATTTATTATCTGCAACGTTACGGCAGCTCGACGGAAAATCTGCGCCGGGTCTTGCAGCAAAAAGCCAAACGCCGCCAGATGAAATTCAACGATGTGCCGCCCGAAGCCACGCAATGGATCGACGATGCCGTCGACAAATGCGTGCGTCTTAAATTAGTGGATGATGTCGCTTATACGGAAGGCCGCGTCAACGCCCTGCGCCGTCAGGGGCGATCCAAGAACTACATCTTGCAAAGCCTGGTACAAAAAGGTGTCGATAAAAAAATCATTCTGAATTTTTTCCCCGAAGATATGGACGGCGAAGACCCCGAATTGGCGGCGGCGCAACATCTGGTGCGCAAAAAACGTCTGGGCAAATCATCTGATCGCGCCATACAGCAAAAAGATCTGGGTAAATTGCTGCGTGCGGGTTTCAGCATGAGCATCGCGCGCCAGGCCCTGCAAAGCGGCATCGAAGAAACCGAGTTTTCGGACTAGTTCCGCGATTGTCAACCGCACCTTCAAATGATATCGTCCCGACCATGAATAGCGATACGACCATCCTGTCATTGGGAACGGCTTTTTTTCTGTGCTTTGCGGGAGCAGCGTTGCTGGTGCCTGTGGCAATCCGTTATTTGCTGCGCCGGGACATCATGGATGCGCCGCGCGTACAATCCAGTCATGACGGGTTGACGCCGCGAGGCGGCGGCATCGGCGTGTTGCCGATCATCTTGATCGGATGGGTGTGGTTGTTGATCAACGATCATGTTTCATGGCCGTCGCATTATGCGTGGATCGCCGTATTGTTCGGTGCGGTTTTAGTCAGTTATATTTCCTGGCGCGACGATATTCACGAAAGCGGTCTGACGGTGCGCTCGCGTTTGTTGATTCAAATTTTGGCCGTATCCTTGCCGTTGATGTTTTGGCCCGTATCGATGGGCCATGTTTTGCCGAATTGGGTGCCCGACGGTGTCGAGCGTTTTCTGTTGGTGTTCGGATGGCTGTGGTTTTTAAACCTTTTTAATTTCATGGACGGGATCAACGGCATTACCGGCATGCAGTCCATGACGGTGTCTTTAGGAATCGCCATATTGACGGTGACGGGTGCCATCATCGTGCCGCCAGGGATTGCGATGGCGGCCGTGATTCTGGCAGGGGCCTCGGCGGGATTTCTGGTGTGGAATTTGCGCCCTAAAGCCAAAGTGTTTTTAGGCGATGTCGGCTCTATCGGATTGGGATATTGCCTGGCGTGGTTATTGATCATCGTCGCCGCGCAAGATTATCTGATCGTCGGATTGCTGCTAGCAATGGTATATTTGGCGGACGCAACCTTTACGATTCTCAATTGTATTCGCAAAGGCATCAAAATCTGGAAACCACGCCGTGACCATTGCTATCACATGGCTACCGTCAAAGGCGGCCTTAGTCATTTGCAAACGGTCGGGATTATTCTGGTGATGAATTTGATTTTGTTGGCATTGGCGTTTGCAGCCAGCTTGCATTGGCTGCACCCAATGGCGTGCCTGGGCATCGGGTTGATCATGGTAACAATCATGCTGCGGTGGTTTTGGGTTATCGGTTTGCGTGCAGACGCCAAAGCGCGGGAAACTCAGCCCAATCTGTAAAGCATGCGACGACGCCAAGGTTTAGTAACTCGCGCGTACGTATGTCGGGATGATCGGCATAGCCGACAAAGCCGAACGTTTTCAATCCTGCCGCCAAGGACGCGCGTACGCCCGTCACGGAATCTTCGACGGCGTAGGTGTGTTGCGGGTCTGTGTTGCTGAAAGTCACCGCACGCAAATAGACTTCGGGATCAGGTTTCGCTTGCGGATTATACGCCTCATACAGATGCGTCCCGAAAAATGCAGCTAATTCTTCGCCCTTGCCGTTTGATGCGAAACGCATCGCTGAAAGACACCGCGCCACCAGATTATTCGTGGCAACCGCAAAACGCACCTGGTGTTTATCGCGTAATTCCGACATTGCTTCGATCAGATTTGGTGCCATCGGCACACCGACTTTGCGGAAATAGGCCGTGACAGAGGTTTCACGTTCGGCGAATAGCAACGGGTAATCGACATGAATATTATAATGTTTGCCAAGAGCGGCGCATAAATTTTCACGCGCGAAACCTTGGAAGTTTTTGAAAAACACGTCATGGCTAAGCGCTTCAGGAATTTTATCGCCGTACAGCGTGTTGAAACGCGCGATCAGGGATGGCATCGCCAAATTTTCGGTGCCCATCAGCGTGTTGTCGAAATCGACAATGATCCACGGCGTTGCATTAGTCATTTAAAAATTCCTGTTTCAAACGCGTTATTGTTTTTTCTAAATCTTGATCTTCGTAATCCGCTTTGACGCCTGAATTCCAAATCGGTCCGGGCCAGGCTTTGTCGTCTTCAAAGCGGGCAATGACATGAACATGTAATTGCGGTACGATATTCCCCAAATTTGCGACATTCAGTTTTTTAGGGGCGAATATTTTTTTCATGCCCGAACTGATAAAGAGTATTTCATCCCACAGGGTGGCGCGATCAGTGTCGTTCAAGTCTATAATTTCCACGATGTTCGCGCGGCGTGGAATGAGCATGACCCAGGGGAACGCTGCGTTACAGCTGAGGCGTAATTGTGACAATGTAAGATCACAAATAAGAACGGTATCTTTTTCCAAGCGCAGATCGAGGATAAAATCACTCATGGGTTTTTCGCTTTCCATCGCGCTAGAAACGCGTCGTAATCTTCGCGTGTGTCAACGCCCGGTGTCGCACGATCCACGATACCCACAACAATACGATGGCCGTTTTCAAGCACGCGTAACTGCTCTAATTTTTCGCACATTTCCAATTTGCCTTGCGGCATGGCGACGTATTGTTGCAAAAATTCAGGCGAATACGCGTAAATCCCAAGATGCATAAAATACGCGGATGGATCAGTGACGGCACCTGCGTTTTCGCGCGGATAAGGGATCAGGCTGCGTGAAAAATACAAGGCATCATAGCCTAGAATATCCCCGCCGTTTTTGACGGGTGCACCTAAAACGACTTTGTTGCAATTCGGATCAAGCGGTGAACCGGGGCCTGTTATTTTATCTTTCGGAAACGGACAGACCAAGGTCGCCATCGGTGCCTTGGCTACTTTGTATAACGCAATCAGCGCGTCGATTTTTTCAGGCTCGATCTCGGGCTCGTCGCCCTGGACATTGACGATCAAATCGATGTCTTTCAACCCACGCGCGACTTCGGCCAAACGGTCCGTGCCGGTGGGATGATCCGCACTTGTCATCACGACATCCGCGCCGAAATGTTTGCACGCGTCAAAAATACGCGCATCATCCGTCGCAATGATGATGCGTGTGGCGGCGTTTGATTTTTTCGCTTGTTCATACGTATGGCGGATCAGCGGCCAACCCGTTTCGTCTTTCAACATTTTTTCCGGGAACCGCGTCGACGCGAAACGTGCAGGAATGATGATGGCCGTGTTCATAAATGTTCTCCGAGAGTGTTTTTGTATACATCGCAAGAATGTAAGCGTCAAATTTACGTGAACCCTCTCCCCTTGTGGGAGAGGGTGCCGAAAGGCGGAGAGGGTTTGTAGAAAAATTCTTCCCCTCACCCTATCCCTCTCCCGCAAGGGGAGAGGGCGTGATGCGTTTATGCACCGCACTGCAAAACGAGTGGTTATCGCTTTTTAATGGTGCACAGGCGTATACTGGATGATCAAACAGGAGAAACATCATGGTCACTGTAACCGCGAAATTCACAGGCGGTCTAAGTTGTACCGCTACGCATGATCCATCCGGCACTGTCATGGAAACCGATGCCCCTATCGATATCGGCGGCGGCGCGCATTCATTTTCGCCAACGGATTTGATCGGCACGGCGTTGTTGACCTGCATTCTGACGACGGTTGCGTCCGTAGCGGAAAAATACGAGATCGATGTAACGGACATGGATGGGTCGGTGGAAAAAATCATGACCGACTCGGTGCCGCGCCGTATCGCCAAATTGGTGGTGCATGTGGCGATTCCCGTCAAAGCGGATCACCCGTTGCGTGATAAACTGGAACGAGCGGTGCAGTATTGTCCCGTTCATCATGCTTTACACCTTGATATCGTTAAAGAAACCCATGTAAAATGGGGCTGACGGGTCCAAGACATG
>JANODM010000265.1:0-4151 GCA_031412695.1 Alphaproteobacteria bacterium | reverse complement strand
GCACGATTGGCGAAATCTGTGTCCGACCCGTCACCGACATAGGCTGGCGTCGCTGCATTGAGCGGATCGCCAAGCAAAACGATCTTTCCGAAGAAAAAATCGTTCAAACTGCACTTTCTTTGGCACGAAACGCAGCATCTTTATTGCCCGACACGCTGTATCAACAGCATGTCGGATATTATCTTATTGGTAAAGGTCTACCGCAACTTGAAAACGAGTTGCACGTAAAGCCGCCTCTTGCAGATTTACTGCGAAGAACAATGAGCAGCTGTTCATTGTCTTTTTATTTGGGAAGCATCGCCGTTTTGACGGGCGGGATTAGCTGGTTAATCGTATCGCATTCGTCCTTGCACGAACAAAACAGCCCCCTATTCATCAGCCTAATTCTTTTTGCTTTGATAATCAGTGTCGCTCAGCTTGCCGTTTCGATCGTCAACTGGTTAATGACGATATTGGCAAAGCCAAATCTTTTGCCTTGTATGGACTTTTCCGAAGGAATTCCTGATACGGCTCGAACGATCGTCGCAATCCCGACATTGATTTCGAATTTAGACGGTATTGAAAATATGTGCGAAGCACTGGAAGTACGTTTTCTGGCCAATCGCATGGACAACGTCTATTTCAGTCTATTAACCGATTTCACGGATTCTACGACCGAAACCAATCCGTATGACGCTGTCTTACTTGCAAGCGTTACGCAACAAATTGTCGAATTAAACAAAAAATACGCTTCTGAAAACAGAGATATCTTCTTTTTGTTCCATCGTCCTCGTTTGTGGAATGCTGCGGAAAATAGATGGATGGGTTATGAGCGCAAACGCGGCAAACTTGCTGCATTGAACGATTTTTTGCGTCACGGAGAGCGCTCGCCGTTTTCTGTTGTCGTCGGGAATACGAATGATCTGCAAAATATCCGCTATGTCATTACGTTGGACGCCGATACGCAGATGCCGCGCGATTCGGCATGGCAGTTTATTGCGACGATGGCCCATCCTTTGAACCGCCCATATTTCGATGCACAAAAGCAACGTATTACCCAAGGTTACGGTATTATCCAGCCGCGCGTTGCCGTCAGCTTGCCTGGGAATAATGCATCCTTGTACTCGCAACTTTCAGGCGGCGAGCCCGGAATAGACCCTTACACACGTGCCGTTTCCGACATTTATCAAGACGTTTTCGGTGAAGGGTCGTTTATAGGCAAAGGTATCTATGACATTCAAGCTTTCGAAACCGTACTAAAAAACCGTTTTCCTGAAAATACCATTTTAAGCCATGACCTTTTGGAAGGCTGCTATGTTCGCTCGGGCCTTTTAAGCAACGTTCAGTTATACGAAGAATATCCGTCTCACTACAGTGCGGATGTCAGCCGTCGGCACCGGTGGATACGGGGCGACTGGCAAATTCTACAATGGATTTTACCTTACGTTCCAAGCGCTGACAAAGAATTTCAAAAGAATCCTCTTTCCGGCTTATCCCGCTGGAAACTTTTCGACAATTTACGACGGAGCTTAACGCCGCAAGCTTTCCTGATTCTATTTATTTTTGCCTGGACAGCCTCGTCATCCCCATGGTTCTGGACGTTATCAATTGTCGGCCTTATGGCGATGCCACCTTTAAACGCTTCGCTTTTCGATCTGATACGCAAATCGCGCAACATTTCGTACAAAGAGCATTTCAAATCGTGTTTTTACACGACCACACGTCATTTCGGACATGCCGGCTTCAATCTTATTACGCTTCCTCACGAAGCCTATTACAACACCGACGCCCTTGTTCGCGCTTTGTGGCGGATGTTCATTTCACACAGAAAATTGTTGGAATGGACTCCTTTCAGCGACAGCAAAATCAAAGCCTCGTCTCATCTTTCGGCATGTTACCGCCTGATGTGGATTGTTCCCTTCTCGGCGCTTTCTTTGGTGGTGTATTTGGTCTCTTTGAGATCATCCGCACTTTTACCCGCCCTGCCCGTTCTGATTTTATGGTTTTCTTCTCCGATCATCGTCTGGAAGCTCAGCCGTCCATTGTCTTCGAAACAAGTCAGAATTACCAAAACCGAAACCGACTATTTAGGAAAGATATCCCGTAAAACGTGGGCATTTTTTGAAACCTATGTTGGCCCCGATGATAATTGGCTGCCGCCGGATAACGTCCAAGAGTACCCGGTTGCGGTAACGGCGCATCGCACGTCCCCTACGAATATCGGCATGGGCCTTCTTGCCAATTTGACCGCTTATGATTTCGGCTACGTTTCTTTGAGCACTTTCATTACACGCAGTGAGAATACCTTTGAGTCACTGAACAAGCTGGAACGTTATCAAGGTCATTTCTACAATTGGTATGACACCCAGACGCTGCAAACCTTAAACCCTCATTATGTTTCAACCGTAGATAGCGGAAATTTGGCCGGGCATCTGTTGACCCTGCGGCCAGGTTTGTTGGAAATCATCGATTTTCCCGTTATCAATACCCGTGCATTTCAAGGCTTGCGTGAAACATTCGGAATTATTGTTGATTGTGCAGGCAAAAAAACTCCTGAAGGTTTAGAGCGCTTTCAACAGGAAATACACAGTGCATGCAATGCGTCACACGCCAATCTTGCCGTTGTAAAAGTACACCTGGAACGCTTGAAAGAGGCGGCAGCGTCTTTCTCGAATATGCCCGATACAAGCATGCCGGAGTCCGAAATCAGTTGGTGGGCGCATGCTTTGTTAAAGCAATGCACGGATATTCTCGAAGACGTGAACCGTTTCATCGCATGGGACGGTAATAACATTCCGACGTTAAGGGATCTTCTGTCAGTTGAAACGACACATGCCTTGGCGCTGGACTACATTAAGCGTCTGGAAGAGTTGGCTATGCATTCGGCATCCATGGCGCAAATGGATTATGATTTCCTGTATAACAAGAGCAACCACTTACTGACCATCGGTTACAATGTCACGGAGCGCCGTCGCGACACGAGTTATTATGATTTACTCGCCTCGGAAGCACGATTGGCTTGTTTTGTAGGTATCGCACAAGGCAAGTTACCCCAGGATAGCTGGTTTGCTTTAGGCCGTCAGTTGACCAGCGTCAACGGTGAGCAGATTCTTTTGTCATGGAGCGGCTCCATGTTCGAGTATCTGATGCCTTTACTCGTGATGCCTGATTTTGACAAAACATTGTTGCATCAAACCTACAAAGCTGCCCTAAGAAATCAAATTGCGCATGGTCAGCAACACGGCGTTCCTTGGGGAGTATCTGAATCCGGCTATTACATGTTTGACGCACATTTGAATTATCAATATCGGGCTTTCGGTATACCCGGACTGGGTCTCAAGCGAGGCCTGGCAGATGATTTGGTCATTACCCCTTATGCATCCGTCATGGGATTGATGGTAATGCCGCAGCATGCATGCAGCAACCTGCAACGTCTTTCAAAAGAAGGCTTCGAAGGCCGCTTCGGCTTTTACGAGGCAATTTACTATACGACTGCGCGTTTGCCGCGTGGCAAATCATATTCCGTCATTCAATCCTTCATGGCTCACCACCAAGGCATGAGCCTGCTATCCCTGAGTTATTTTTTGCTAGACAAGCCAATGCCCAGACGCTTTGCGGCCGACCCGCGTTTCAAAGCGACAATGCTATTGCTGCACGAACGTATTCCGAAAGCAATCGGCCATTATTCTAACACTACCGAACTGGCGATCATTCGCACAGCATCTACGGTCAATAACGAAACACGTATGCGTATTTTAACCACGCCGCATACCAAGCTGCCGGAGGTGCATTTGTTATCTAACGGCCGTTATCACGTCATGATGACGAATGCCGGCGGCAGTTACAGTAAATGGAAAGATCTTTCATTAACGCGCTGGCGCGAAGATGCAACACGCGATCACTGGGGCGCTTTTTGCTATATTCGCGATACGGTAAACGGTGACTTCTGGTCGACGACTTATCAACCGACCTTGGTTAAAGCCGAAAAATACGAAGCGATTTATTCGGAAGGCCGTACTGAATTCCGTCGGCGTGACAACAACATCGATACTTACACTGAAATCGTCGTTTCGCCTGAAGATGATATCGAATTGCGCAGAACGCAAATCACCAATCGCGGGCGCACAAGACGCATTATCGAAGTGACAAGTTATGCCGAAGTCGTTCTGGCC
>JANODM010000264.1:0-4044 GCA_031412695.1 Alphaproteobacteria bacterium | reverse complement strand
CGCATCGTCCCGCCCAGATCGGTTTGTGCCGAACGCGTTTGCGTTTCATTGCCTTTAACCCATTCGGTCATTAATCCGACAACGTTTTGATCGTTTGCGGGTTTTAATTCGCTGGAATTCGCATTCGTCATACCACCTAAGTGACGTGCCGATTCAATGACGGCCATTTGCATCCCGAAACAAATTCCGAAATACGGAATTTTATTTTCGCGCGCATGCTTGATCGCTTTGATCTTGCCTTCGGTACCCCGTTCGCCAAAACCGCCGGGAACCAAGATGCCGTGGACATCCAAGAAGTCGGAATTATCATTGGCTTTTTCCAATTTTTCGGAATCGATCCAACGTAAATTGACTTTGGTTTTGTTGGCGATACCACCGTGATACAACGCTTCGATCAACGATTTATAGCTGTCCAATAACGACACGTATTTTCCGACAACGGCAATTGTCACCGCCCCTTCGGGATTTTGTACTGTGTCAACAATTTTTTCCCATTTGGATAAATCAGGCTTGGTTTTGTCTTTTAGCCCGAAATGTTTCAGAACAGCCGTATCCAGACCTGCTTCATGATACGTGATCGGTACTTGATAAATCGTTTTGACATCCTGGGCCGAGACGACGTTTTCTTCGGCGACGTTACAGAATTGCGCGATTTTGCGTTTCTCACCGTCCGTCAACGCGCGATCGGCACGGCACATCAGCACATTCGGCTGACTCCCGTGCGACAAAAGTTCGCTGACGGAATGTTGCGTCGGCTTGGTTTTATATTCGCCTGCGGCTGAAATATAAGGCAGCAACGTCATATGAATATGCAGCACGTTTTCGCGGCCCACATCGTTACGGAATTGGCGGATCGCCTCGAGGAACGGTAGAACCTCGATGTCACCAACCGTGCCGCCCAACTCGCACAAGACGAAATCGGCGGTGTCTTTCGCTTTGCGGATAAAATCTTTGATCTCGTCGGTCACATGCGGCACAACCTGAACCGTAGCGCCCAAATAATCGCCGCGACGTTCACGCGCCAAGACATTGGTATAAATTTTGCCTGTCGTAATATTATCTTCTTTATTTGTGGTCACGCCGGCAAAGCGTTCATAGTGACCCAGATCCAAATCCGTTTCGGCACCGTCATCGGTAACAAAGACTTCCCCGTGTTGCGTCGGACTCATTGTGCCCGGATCAACGTTTAAATACGGATCCAATTTTCGCAAACGAACCGTGTAGCCGTGCGCTTGTAACAACGCGCCCAGCGCGGCGGTGGCGAGGCCTTTCCCAAGGGAAGATACCACGCCGCCTGTCATGAAAATGTAACGTGTCATTTTGCCAAAGGAACGCTTGGTGCGGTCTGGGGTGCCGTTTCAGCAGCAGGTACGGCTTGGGTTTCTACGGCCGCAGGTGTAGTTGATGCCGCATCCAAAATCGATGCTTGTTTCGGTTTGTGTCCGGCCATGATCGCCAAAACCAACGATGTGACAATAAACAAACCTGCCAAGATCGCCGTCGTGCGCGTCAAGATATTTCCTTGACCGCGACCGCTGAAAGAAGACATTTGGTTGCTGCCGCCCAAACCGCCCAATGAGCTGTTTTCAGGGGGCTGCAAAAGGATCGTGCCGATAAGCGACAACGCCAAAATAATATGAAGAACCAGAATGACGACTTCCATAGATAATCCCTTTTAATTAATTCGTATTTAGGCTGCTTGCGCGATGGCCCAGAACTCGTCCGCCTGCAAGCTTGCTCCGCCGACCAAAACGCCATCGACGTTCGGAGTAGACAAAATTTCCTTGGCATTGGATGCTTTTACGGAACCGCCATAAAGAATAGCGACAGTCTCGGGTCGGTCAAGCTTCTTGGCCAATTCGGCGCGGATAAAGGCATGCATGTCTTTAACGTCTTGGGCCGAAGCCGTTTTCCCTGTCCCGATGGCCCAAACAGGCTCATACGCCACGACATAGTGACCCGTATTCGGCAAGGATTCGGCTAATTGCTTGCCCACAACGTCATTTTGTTTACCCGCTTCGCGTTCGGCTTCGACTTCTCCGACGCAAACAATTGGAATAAGACCGTTTTTTATCGAAGCTTCAGCTTTGGCTTTGACCGTTGCATTGTCTTCTTGATGATGCTGACGACGCTCGGAATGGCCAACAATCACGTATGCGGCCCCAGCTTCTTTGATCATTGGGGCGGCGATATTGCCCGTATAAGCGCCTTTTTCCTGGGTATGGCCGTCTTGAGCACCGACCTGAACACCGCTGTCTTTGACGGCATCGGCAACGGATGTTAACCAAATCGCGGGTGGGCTGATGACCAAGTCGAAATTAGCTGCCGCTTTGGGGAGTTTTGTCTTTAAAGCCGATGCAAGCGCCAACGCTTCGGCTTTGGTCGTGTTCATCTTCCAATTTCCGGCAATCAGTTTTTTCATCTTGTTTCTCCTGCGTGTCTTCAATAGGTGCTTTTTAACAGGCCTGGGGGCAATTGCCTAGTGCCTCCAACGCCGCTATGCTGCCCGCATTATTTTAATAAAAGGATTTAAATCATGGTCATGCAACAACTCAACACGGGAACCACCGGAAAAATCTTTAAAATGATTTTATTGGTCGTTCTGTTCGCCGCCGTCGCCGGATTGGTCTTGACGGATGTGGGCGGATTTTTCCGCGGCGGAGTCGGTCGCCAAGACGTAGCACGCATTGGTAACAAATCCATCGGACTGAATGGTTTTGCACAAAGCTATCAACGCGCTTTGCAACAAAGCGGCATGGCCCAAGAAGATGCCCGCCGCGCAGGAGCGCCTTTCATGTTGTTGCAACAAGAAGTCGGCCGCGAAGTGTTGTTACAAGCCGCGCACAAAGCCGGTGTTCGCATCAGCGACGCGTATATCGGCACGGAATTAAAAAACCAATTGCAACAAGTTAAGCAACCCGGGACACCGCAAGAAAAACTGGATATGTTGTTGCAACAACGCGGCATGAGCCAAAAGATGTTTGTAGATTTGGTGCGCGGCGATTACGCCATCAATATCTTGAACAACGCATCCGTCGGTGCGGAATTGAATGCGCCTGTTGCTTTGATGACGGCGTTGTATGCTGCCGACAGACAAAAACGCGTCGCGCATGTCGTGACGATCACGCCTGAGACAATCAAAGGCGCACAAGCCTTGGACGACAAGGCGGTTCAAGCCTTTTTCAATGAAAACAAAGATCGTTATAAAACCATAGAGACGCGCGATATCGCGTTGGTCATTTTGCCGAAAAACGCATTTGCCCAAGATGTGGTCGTGGCCGATAACGACGTCCAAGCCTATTACGATGAGCATCAAAACGAATTCATGAATGCCGACCGCGTTAGAATGGAACAAGTCATTGCGCAGAACGAAGAAGATGCGAACATGATTGCGGACAATGCCAAAACATCGTTGAAAAACGCAGCAGATAAAAAAGGGCAATATGTTGCGACCGATTGGTATACCAAGAGCACTCTGCCTGCCGAATTGCAAAAAGCCATTTACGCAGACAAAAAAGGCGGATTGATCGGCCCCGTTCAAACGTCGCTCGGATGGCATGTATTGAACATCGAACGATTTGAAGACGGAAAACCGAAAACATTTTCCGAAGTCAAAGAAACGCTGGCGCGCCAATTAAAAGATGAGAAATTGGATGAGCAAATGGCCCAATTCAGTGATCATTTGGATGGATTGATCTCGTCCGGCCAAGGCTTGAAAGCGATTGCAGATGAATATAAAGTCACCCCCGTTACTGTAAACACGATCACCGCAGTTGATGCTGCTGATAAAATCAAATCAGCATCAATACCGGATGAAATCACCAAGCGTGTTGCCGATTCCGCTTTTGCATTGGATGAAGATGAAATCAGTCCTTTGATCGACATGCCGAACGGCGATTATGTTTTGGTTCAAGTCAACACCGTCAATGCGGCGACCGTTCCGGATTTCGAGACGATCAAAGACCGTGTCGTTGCAGATGCCCGCAAAGCGAACCAGGAAAAAGCGTTGATTGCCTATGCTGAAAAAATTATCGGCGAATACGA
>JANODM010000263.1:0-1612 GCA_031412695.1 Alphaproteobacteria bacterium | reverse complement strand
CTTGAAGCATCAGTCGACCCAGTCCGCCGCGCAAGAACACAAACCCATCATTCTGCCACGCATCTATTGCACGAAGCCCTGCGTCTAGAATTAGGTGATCATATCGCGCAAAAAGGATCCTTGGTCGAACCGAACCGTTTGCGCCTGGATTTCAGTCAACCTGATCCGATCACAGACGAGCAATTGCAAAATATTACGGCACGCATACGCGAACAAATTGCCGCCAATCAGCCGATTGTCACGCGCGTCATGTCTATTGACGAAGCCCGTCAAACAGGTGCGCGTGCATTATTCGGTGAAAAATACGGCGACGAAGTCCGCGTCGTCAGCATGGGAACCCTAAATACGAATAACAAAGCATTTTCCGTTGAATTCTGTGGCGGCACACACACCAAACACACAGGCGACATCGGAGCCTTCCGCATCGTATCCGAGGCTGGTGTTTCCGCCGGTGTGCGACGTATCCAAGCTATTGTGGGTGCCGAGGCCGAAAGCTTGGCTGAAAAAGAACGCGATATGTTGGACGCCATTGCTCAAAAATTTAAAACAACCCCACAGAATGTTTTGGAGCGGGTTGAAAAATTGCTGGCGGAAAATCACGCTCTGAATACTGAGATTGGTAATCTGCGTAAAAAAATCGCCCTTGGTGGCGGATCGACGGGCTCAAACGCGGATGATGCGATAAAACAATTCGGCAACGTCAAACTGATTTCCAAAAAATTCGACGATCTACCGATCAAGGATTTGAAATCTTTGGCGGATCAGTTCAAACAAAAAATCGGATCGGGTGTTGTCATTTTGGTATCCACGGCGGACGGCAAGGCAACCTATGTCGTGTCCGTTACCGATGATCTGACGGGTCGTCTCAAGGCCAATGAAATCGTCAATGTCGCCGCCAGTGCCGTCGGCGGTAAAGGCGGCGGTCGCCCCGACATGGCCCAAGCAGGTGGCCCCGATATCGAAAAAGTTCAACAAGGTTTGGATTTAGCTGAAGAATTCGTCAGCACGGCGGTTGCGGCCTGACGCCTTCACCCTAGCTCTATTAGAGAACCTTTAACCGCTGCTGTGGTTAGGTAGACTATTAGGCTGAAGGAATTGAATCGATGGCACAAAAATATGCAAAACTGACCGTTGCGGCACTCTTGTCGACCCTTATGGCGACCACTGTGCTGATGAGCGCCTGCGACCAGGCGCAACCGCCGCAAGACGAACAAGTGCCCATCAAACAAAGTGCTTCTGAAAAAATAGAAAACAAACGCATTCCGATCACGATGTCGCCTGCCGGAAATTATCTGGCTGCACGTTTCGCGATTGCCAGTGACGACCTCAAGGTCGCAAGTGATTTTTACGGCCTGTCCATTCGATCGGGCGCGGATCGCGAGTACATGACCGAACGTGCATTGCCGGCGGCCATCGGTGCGGGCGATTTCGATATGGCGTTGCAACTGACTAATGATATTGATTTGAAGAATAATACTGCGACCAGCCAGTTGGCAGTGACGGTTTTGTTGGTCGATGCGTTCAAGAAAAATGATCAAGCGAAAATCGACGAATTATTGCCACTGTTGCGGAATGACGGTTTCGGCCGTCTTTTGCTGCCTTTGCTGCAGGT
>JANODM010000262.1:0-2477 GCA_031412695.1 Alphaproteobacteria bacterium | reverse complement strand
TTGCCCTATTGATTTTTTAAGATTTATAGTAGACTGTCTTCAAATGCAGAAAACCCCTGGCTTTTCTGCCAGGGGTTTTCCAACAATTCATCCGAAGTCTCACGCTTACCACGGCAACAAAGACTAAGGGCTAGCACCGTCGTTACTCGACGTATACCTTTAATGAGCGTACAGCCTAAACCGAATAATTTCAATTCTCTAAAAGAATACTCTTTTAGCGTAGGAAAAAAGTATCCAAAACCGTCAAAACGACCGCTAGGATGCAAGCCCAGAGCGGATCGCGCATTAAATCCAGCGGGGCATCTTGACCCACTTTTAGAGGCGGCAAGGCTTTTAAGGGCAAGAGAGGGCAAAGTTTGGGACGCTTGTAGGGCAGGACTTCTAGAGCATTTTGACCTGACGCCAGAAGAGTGGAATCGGTTTACGGCAACCGCTGAAGAGTGGATCGTTGAAGGGGCTTCAGTATGAATCCTCATCTTCACGAGTGGATCGTCGGTAGCGGCATAGATCCAGAAATCGCGCGGCTCAATATTGAAAGCCCTTACAATACCACGGAGATAGAGCGGTGGTTGGTGTGGGAGAAGTATAGGCACGTTGGAGGATGGCGCTGTTGTGGCGTTAAGGTTGCGACGGGTGAACCGTCAGCCTTTGGGCAGCTCAAGCCAGATAAAGCTTACGAATTTGCCGATGGCAGCAAGGCCAAATATTTAAGCCCGAAGGGTGACTACGATGCGATCGCCCTTCGGATGCCAGACCCGGACTACTGGCCTAAACAAGTGGCTGATCTTTCAGGCGTTCTCGTTATTGCGGAGGGCTGCAAGAAGACAGCGGCAGCGCTAACCTGTGGAGTCGCTGCCCTAGCGCTATGCGGCGTTGAGATGGGGTTAACATCCAGCGACGGCGGCAAAAAACAACGAAAGTTAGTCCCGAATTTGGAAGCGCTGGCAGTGCCAGGGCGCGTTATTGTAATCGCCTATGACATGGATCTAAAACAAAAGCATCCAGTCAGGCAAGCCTTGCGGAGCGTTGCGAAAGCGCTTAAGGCTAAGGGCTGCATTGTTCTAGTCGCAAGCTGGTATGAAGAGCACAAAGGGCTGGATGATTTGCTGCTTGCTTGCGGCGCTGACGCCGTCCGGGCGGCTATTGATGGCGCTCAATCCTTTGACGAATGGGACAAGTATTGGCAAGCGGTTGAAAGCGTTGAGCAGGCCAAAGCGGCGGTTGCTAGTGAAGAGCCTAAAAAGAAAGGCCGTCCGAAGAAAATAGGTAAGCGATATTTCTGGCGGCAGGAGTTACCCAAAAGGCCGGAACTTTCAACGCTCCGATTCAATGAAATGTCGAAGTCTATTGAACTTGACGGTTTACCAATGCAGGAAAGCGATATAAAGGCGCTTAGAACGCGGCTAGAGGATATTTACGAGGGGAAGCCTGAGTTTGTTTTCGATCCTTATGCCGATTTTGAAGAAACTATCGAAACCCTTGCAAAAAGACATAGCTATCATCCAGTCAAAGAATATTTTGAAGATTCTTATTCTTCAAATTTAGGCAAAGTTGACCACGACATTTTTGACCAACTTTTAACAAAAGGCTTAGGTATCCCTCACAATGAACTTTACGTAAAGTATCTAACCAAAACTTTTGTAGGAGCCGTTCGCAGAATTTATGAGCCAGGATGCCAACATGATACAGCGCTCATACTTCAGGGTGCTCAAGGCGCTCAAAAGACTAAATTCTTCAGAACGATGGCAATTAATCAAGAGTGGTTTTGTGGAACGATCACCGATGTTCAAAACACTGATCAACTAATGAAGTTAAGAGGGCGCTTAATAGTCGAGCTTGCTGAAATTGAGCAGATTACATCGAAGAAAGAAGATGGCGCAGTAAAGGCATTTTTAAGCGAAATCGAAGATGAATATAGGCGTCCCTACGGACGAAGCCTTGAGAGGCATAAGCGTAACTGCATTTTGGTTGGCACTGTGAACCAAGTCACGTTCTTAAAAGATGAAACCGGATCGCGGCGTTATTGGATTATTCCAAACGTTAACAGTGTGGATCTTCAATGGGTTGAAGAACATAAAAGCCAAATATGGGGAGCTGCTAAAGCCCTTTATGAGGGTGGATACAGAACCTATTTAACAAAGGATGAAGAGCGTTTATCACAGGAGCTTAATCGAAACCATGAATTTATAGATGAGTGGACTGAAACGGTTTTGCGCTACGCGGCGCTTCACCAGCAGGTAACGGTTTCTGAAATTTTGACATCCTTCGGGCTGGATGTAGGACGGCAAACCAAGGCTGATGCTCAAAGAGTCCGAAATATCCTTCAGCGCGATGGATACCAAAGCAAAGCTGTGAGGAATGAGCAAGGCGTTTCAAAGCGATGGGTTAAAGTTGTAACCGCTGTAACCGCTGTAACCGTACCTGTAACCGTTCTAGAACCAATGGTGCATATGGATGTAACCGATGTAACTTTACTC
>JANODM010000261.1:0-12400 GCA_031412695.1 Alphaproteobacteria bacterium | reverse complement strand
ATCGGCGACAAACGGTATCGGCGATTTAAACCCACGCAACGCTTCATCATCTGCGGCCGGCAAAGGTTGTTCGATGGCAACGACATTACAAAATTCAAACACAGGCAATAATTCTTGCAATGTATCGACAGTCAATGCTTCATTCGCGTCGACAATCAATTCTTTTTCACTCAAAACGCTGTGGACCGCATAAAGACGTTCAGCATCCAACCCATCCCCCATCAATTTCAATTTCAGCCACCGATAATCACGATGCGCCAATGCCGTATCGACTAATGCATCGGGTGCAGCACCACCCAACGTAAAAGCGGTTTCCCATTCGCGTGTTTTCAAACCGATATAATCAATGAATGAAACGCCGCGTTCGGCAGCTTCCAGATTATACAACGCCGTATCGATGGCAAAACGTGCAGGTCCTGCTGGTAAAGAATGCAACAGATCGCGTCGATCCCAAGCGTGATGTTCAGCCAGCCAAGTTTCAATGTGTGTTTTTATTTTTTCAGGCGTGTGGCCGTAACGTTTGAGCGGTACGCATTCGCCGGTTCCAGTGAAACCGTTACGTTTCAATCTAACATGCACGACGATGGCATTTTTTTTAGTTTCACGCGAAATTACGAAACCGTCGCCTGCAATCGGCCAAGACTGAACGGCCACGATGGATGACATTATTCTTTGACTTTCACAGGGCGACCCAACAAGCCTTTGATCACGTAGTCAATGGCTTTTTCTTTGTGCAAGGTCTCGTACACAGCCTGGCTGATCGGCATCTCGATATCCAAGGTTTGTGCCAATTTATGTACGGCTTCGGCTGTATAAAATCCTTCGGCGACTGAATTGCGTTGCGACAAAATATCTCGTGCGCGTTTGCCCTGGCCGATTGCCACGCCTAGCGAGAAATTACGCGACTGCATCGCATTACACGTCAGCGTCAAATCGCCGACGCCTGATAAACCCAAAAACGTGCGCGGATCAGCCCCCATTGCAACGCCTAAGCGCACCATTTCGGCCAGGCCCCGAGTCAAAATAGCAGCGCGCGTGTTGTCGCCCATATTTTTTCCATGTGCGATGCCGCAGGCAATCGCGACGACGTTCTTCAACGCTCCGCCGATTTCGGCTCCGATCATATCCTCGCTGGCATAGAGGCGGAAATGAGGCGTCGATAATGCTTCGCAGAGTTGATACGCAATATCTTGTTGTGTTTCCTGCATCGCTAACGTCAAAGCCGCAGGCAAATTCGCAGCGATTTCAGCGGCGAAACTGGGGCCCGTCAGTACGCCGACGGGATGATCGGGCAGGAATCCCGAGACGATATGCGACGGTAAGCGGCCCGTCGAAATCTCAATGCCTTTGGACGCAACCAAAATCGGCATGCCATCGGGAATAGCGTCAATAACAGGTTCCAATACGGCGGCGATATGTTGCGTCGGCACGACAATGATGACACTGTCTTGATCGAAAGCATCCGCCAAATCATTCGTGGCGCGGATACGGTCATGCAGTTCAACTTGAGGTAAATGCGCGTCATTAACACGGTCAGCATTGATCGCAGCAACTTGTTTGGGATCTCGCGCCCACAAGGTAACGTCCAAGCCTTTTTGCGCCCATGTCTGCGCCAAAGCCGTACCCCAAGCACCTGCGCCGATAATCCCGATGCGTTGTATCTGATCCGTCATGCCGCCTCTTCTTGATCGCCTTGCAACGGCCAACGGGGCCGTGCGGCGAAGTTCAAATCATCTTTATATCCTAAACGCAAACGCTCGAGACCCGCCCAGGCGATCATCGCAGCATTATCCGTGCATAATTTTATCGGCGGGGCCACAAAAGCCAATCCGTTTTCTTCAGAGAAATTTTTGATCCGTGCGCATAAAAATTGATTAGCCGCGACACCGCCCGCCAGCACCAGCGTGTTTAATCCTTGCGTATCAGCCTGTTTCAATGCCCACGCCAAACGATCCAGCAAAATCGCCGCAATCGTTTCATGAAACGCCAACGAAAAATCGGCTTTCTCTTGGGTTGTGAGTACACGGTCGCCGATAAATTGCCGTGTCGCCGTTTTCAAACCCGCAAACGAAAAATCGCAATTCTTGCGTCCCGTCAACGGACGTGGCAAATCAATCTTGGCCGCATTTTTTGCATCGGCTTGTGGTAATAATTTTTCTAACTCAGGCCCACCCGGATACGGCAACCCTAACATCTTGCCGACTTTGTCAAAGGCTTCGCCGACCGCATCGTCAATTGTCTGGCCTAATAATTCATAATCGCCGACTGCTTTGACGATTAAAATCTGGCAATGTCCGCCCGATACCAATAATAATAAAAACGGAAATTGCACATCATCGGTAAGGCGCGCCGTCAGCGCATGCGCCTCGAGGTGATTGACCGCAATCAGAGGTTTATTCGCGCCGAACGCCAAGGCTTTGGCCGTCATCAATCCGACCATCACGCCGCCGATCAATCCAGGGCCCGCCGTTGCTGCAATTGCATCCAGATCATCATATTTCAAATCGGCTTGTTCCATCACTTGTGCAATCAAGCCGTCTAAATGATCCAGATGCGCTCGTGCTGCGATTTCGGGGACGACGCCGCCATAAGGTTGATGATCGTGAAGTTGACTTAAAACGATATGCGACAAAATGTTACGCGCATCATCAACGATCGCCACGGCCGTTTCATCGCAACTGGTTTCTATTCCTAAAACTCGCATAGTATAAACAAAGCAAAATCAGTGTCTTTTAGCAAGTATGGAAGCTTGTCCCTGCGCGGTTACGGCTCTATAGTCAGATAACCTTTCACTTACCGACGTGTTTTGATCCATGACCGAACCAGAAACGCCGCCCCCTTTCAAACCGCTGACTATTTCCGGCCTTTTCATCGGCAGCTTGATGACGGGCGCCATGATTTGCGGAGCCATCGGTGCCTTGGCATTGTTTTTCTTTGCGGATGGCATTTTTGATGTCGGGCCCGATCCTGCACTTCCCGCAGCCGAAGTCACCCAAGTACGTCAACAGGTCGCGCGTGTCGATGCGCGCATCGCCGAGTTGGAAAAAACAGCACAAACCCAACGCGAAGCTGTTCCGGATCTACCGAATGCCGACCATCTCGATGATCTGCAAAAATCGCTTGAGGAAAATACCGAGCAAACCAAAGTGTTGGAAGAAAAAGTTGACGCGCTGTCGACCGATACGCGCACCGAAAGCCGTGCTGCGCAAATCGCTCTGGGCTTGACCCAGATCAAAACGGCCTTCGACAGTGATTTACCTATCACAGCAGGTATTGATAAGCTGAAACAATCCGTCTCGGAAGAATCCTTACGCAAGACATTGGACGATTTGACGACAGCAACCCAAAGTAATTTCCCGACGAAAAAAGAATTATTGACCGATATCGAAACGATGAAAGCGTCGCTGAATCAGCCACCCGTCGATCCGGCTAATCTGACGTGGAAAGAACGCGCCGCGTTCGAAATGAATAAATTCGTCAAGGTTCAACCGAAACAATTGACTGTCGAGCGTTCCGCTTTGGAAAAAGCCGAAAGCGCCATCCGCAACAATGATTTCGCGGCGGCGATGACGGCGATCAAACAAATACCCGCATCGGCCGAGCAACAAATTTTCTATAAGAAAATGGAAACACGTATCGCAGCAGAAATGATGATCCATAACATCATTCTTGGCGTGACACAAAAAGCAAACGCCGGTAACGGAGGCACGCTGTATTAATGCGCCGTTTTTTCTCGTTTATCGGTTTGTTGATCAAAATCGCGTTGCTAACGGCGGCGATTATCTGGGTATATTTGCATCCGGGCACTATTCATATCGATTGGCAGGATAAAACCATCGATACGACGGTGGGCTTTGCAGCATTGATTTTAAGTATTGTTTTTTTCGCCTTCGCAGGCGTGTATTATCTGTGGCGACGTTTATTGAACATGCCGCATGAATGGCGCAGACACCGCCATCTCAAATCCCTGGAACTAGGATATCGCGCCTTGAACAAAGGGTTACTCGCGGTTGCGGGCAATGACCAGTCCACCGCCGACAGACAGGCGAAAAAAGCCTTACAACTTTTGCCTGATACGGCCTTGACGTATTTATTGGCAGCGCAAGCGGCCCAATTGCGTGGCGATGATATCGCATCCGATGCGCATCTTGCAAAATTGGCGCAACACCCTGACGGTCAACTTTTCGGCCTCAAAGGCCAATTAACGCGTGCCTTGCAACGCGACGATCACAGCGAAGCCTTGCGTCTGTCCCGCGTTGCTTATGCCGAACAACCGACGCAACCGTGGATCATCGACGCCGCTGTACAACTTGAGGCGCGTCAACGTAATTGGGTGCAGGTGGAAAAAATTCTGCGCGCCGCAATCAAACAAGCGGCAAAATCCGATACGGCCGACATCACACGTTGGAAGCGTGATTTAGGTGCCGGTTTACTTGCCTTAAGCGACGAAGCGAAAAACAAAAACGATACCGAAGCTGCTCTTGAATGCGCTGCCGAAGCCCTCAAGAAGAATCCAGGCTGGACGCCAGCAGCCTTGCGCGTCGCGGATATTTGGAACCGCAAAGCCTATCGCCGCCGTGCGCAAAAAATATTGCAAAATGCATGGGAAATCGCGCCGCATCCTGATTTAGTTCGCGCCTGGCTTGGAATTTCGGGCGGCGAACGCACCAATGATACGGCATCGACGTTAGAGAAATTGATCGGCGTCAATTCCAACAATGCCGAAAGTGCTATTGCTATGGCCGAAATTTATCGTCAATCGCGTTTATGGGGGGTTGCACGCCAACACGCTCTGAAGGCGTTGGAATACCGCGCCGACCGCGCCGCATATCGATTGCTGGCCGATATCGAACAAGGCGACAGCGGCAATGCGGAAAAAGTACGTGGCTGGTTAGAAAAAGCGTCAGAGGCCGCAGCTGAACCGCAATGGATCTGCAGCGTCACGCAAGAACGCTTTGATACATGGCAAGTTTTAAATCGCCGCAATAATTTCAACACGATCGAGTGGACGTTGACGTCGCAACAAAACGTTGCCGCGCTTGAACCGAAAAACTTACTTCCCGCATAAACATTACCGTAACCCCGTTGAAAAACGGGGTCTCGTTTTTGTCAGCTGCAGATCCCGACTTTCGTCGGGATTACAACACCCACTTCAAGGCCAAATACTGATGGCGGTGCCGACATCGACCATGCGCCAAACTTGCGACATTTCTGCATTCGTCAACGCAATACACCCATTGGTCCAATCCCGGTCGGGATGTCCGACCATGTCAGGTGATCGATCATTCGGCATGCCGTGGATCATGATCCAGTTGCCGGGATTGGTCTGTAGCGCGGCGGCCACGTCGCTGTCG
Source organism: Alphaproteobacteria bacterium (assembly GCA_031412695.1). Lineage (GTDB taxonomy): Bacteria > Pseudomonadota > Alphaproteobacteria > Micavibrionales > SZUA-601 > JAQGJA01. Next base: position 7,046 of record JANODM010000261.1, on the reverse strand, counting down.
CTGGTATCGGGATAAGAAATGCGTAAACTGAGGAAATAAGCGCTTTCGGGATTTTTCAAATCGATGCGGTATTTGCCCTCGGGCGTGCGGTTATCACCCCATTCGATTTTGTGGCCGACAGGACTTTTGCCCAGGGCAACGCGGTATTTTTTCAAAATACGCCCGTTTTTCATCAGATACATAAGACGTTTCGTCTTGTAAACAACGATTTGATCCGCTTTGGTAAGTCCAGGACTCGACAAGGTTGCACGGCGCAAGGCTGCTACCGACATCGTTCCGTTCTCAGCAAAACCTTGCATCGGCAAGGTAATCATGGCAAAAAAGCACAGCAGTGCAACACGTATGATTTTTCTGTACATCTCTCTCAGCCTGATCGGGTTATTCACATGGTTTTACCGTATCGTATCTTAAAAAATACTCAACACGCTCTGGTGATGCTGGCATGCCTGTTCTTGTCGACTGCCGCATGGGCTGCTCCTTATCAAGGCGCTTCGATCGGTACGTTAAAAACGACGACGATCCAAAAAGGCGAGTTGTTGATGGATGTCGCGGAAAAATACCAGATTGGTTATGCGCAATTATTGGCCGCCAATCCGACAATCGATCCGTGGCTGCCCCGCCCAGGCACCAAAGTCATTCTTCCTGATTGGCACTTGCTGCCCAATACCGTGCATGAAGGCCTGGTTTTGAATACGGGCGAATTGCGTCTTTATTATTATCCGCCGGGTGGCGCGAAACCATTGACGTTCCCAATAGGAATCGGACGAGAAGGTTTGAATACGCCAATGGGCACGACGACGATCGTCGCCAAGAAAAAGGATCCTGAATGGCGCCCCACGCCGCGTATGCGTCAAGAAGACCCTGAATTACCCGAGGTTGTACGCGCAGGTAAAGACAATCCATTGGGGGCTTATGCGTTGTATCTAGGTTGGCCCAGCTATCGTATTCACGGCACCAACAAACCCAAAGCCATCGGTCGCCGCGCTAGTTCGGGTTGCGTACGCATGTATGAAGGGCAAATTCAATGGATGTTTGAAAATGTCCCCGTCGGCACGAAACTGACATCGATCAATCAGCCCGTGAAAATGGCGCGCATCGACGGCCAAATTTATATCGAAGCCGAACCGAACGATATTCAAATCGACGAACTGGAATATAAAAACCGTCAAGTCACCGTCGACATTCAAGACGGCGTCATCGGAAAAATCCGCGAATTCGCAGGTCCCGATATACAGCGCATCGACTGGGTCAAAGTCCGCAATACGTTGATTGAACGCAACGGGATTCCGACCAACATCACGATGGGCGGCAAGACGTATTACCCTATTCGTGCTGCGACCAAAGATGATGAAAACCCGCTGATGTCGGAACATGAAGACCGCAGCCATCTGATGGCCAAGCCATTATTAGACCGCGAAGCACAAGGCACGGCTGTTGATGTACGCGAAGCCGATGTCGAGAACGTCAAGCAATCGCGCCGCACGGATTGGGACAATTTGAACGGCATGTAATAATTCACGGCAATGCTTGCGCAAGCGAGCATCTTTCGAATAAGACCCTCGCTTACGCAAGGGTTACGTTCATGTAAATTCTTCCAAACCGATTTCATCGGTACGCAAAATATCCGCCAAACGATGCGTCGCACTGCCGCGTTTCAAGGGCTGCTGTTGACTGGGGTCTGGCGACCATCCGATCACATAGATAATTTCAACCGTCACGGGCAAACGCCCATTTACAAGACCGTAACACGCACGATAATCGCGATCTGCTTCAATCCAAAAATTCTTGCTCAAAGTTTTGGCGTTGCGACGTGAAATCGCGTTGCTTTGTCCCATACCGCGAATATCGGCGATCAGCGCATAGATATTTTCATACGTCACCGTCAGTTTTTCCGAATCCGCCACAGGCAATGCAAATTCAGCACGCTGCATCAAGGCCGCCATATCGGGCAAGGTTGCAAAAGGCGATACACGTGGACTGACGCCGCCATACAAAGCGAGCTCGGTTTGCGCCAACACATCACGTAATTCCGTCAAGGTTTCGCCGCCGAACATAGCGGCCACTAACACGCCGTCGGGTTTCAAGGCGCGACGCATTTGCACCAACGTTCCTGGCAGATCATTGATCCAATGCAAAGTCGAGGTCGATACCAATAGATCTAAACTTTGCGGTCGGAGCGGCAAAAACTCTTCGTCGATGACGGCATCCCCATAGCCGCCAAGCGTCGAAAGAAAACAGGACGAGACAATCTTTTTGCGTTGTAAAAAATCAGGACTTAACACATAGGGTGCATGGCCGATTTCAACGCCCGTATCGAAATCACGTTTGATATCTAACAAGCGATCTTGCAACGCGGCGGCGATTTTTTTCCACAGAAAATCAACTGGATTTTTTTGTGCGCGGGCGTGATGGGCGGCGACCACTGACCGATTAAAAAGCTCATTCGTCATCAGGGGCGCAAAATCGGTTGCCAGGCATTATCATTAGATTGCTGGACAGGTTGAGGCACCACGTGTTGCACGGCTTGCAAGGCTTCTATTTTGGCAGCAGCGATTTTTTGCGTGACTTCGGCGGCCATATCGGGCGAGAAGCCTTGATAGAATTGCCCCAAATCACGCGCCGCTTTGAATTCGATAAACGCAGTACTTTTTTCGACATGCGGATCGATCAAGCGTTGCAATTGACCGCCCGGCTTGTACCACCGTTCCCAACGCGTTGCCAAACCACTTGCGTTCAGTGCAAACGGATAAATACGTTCAGGCGAAATATCAGGCTGCAAAAAGAAACTAGGTCCCAGGGGAAAAAGATCCTCTGATGCCACGCCTAAATGCTTGGCTAAAAACGCGCGCACGTCGTCCAAGGATTTCAGATCTTCAGGTAAACGAAAACTGGGCAGACTGAGCATCGGTTCAGATGCGCCTAAACGTTGCGGAATCGGCAAAGATTGTGGCTCGGCGGCAAATACGTATTGACCGACGACATTGCGCACAAGAGGCAGACATACAGCGGTATTGGCCGACAAAGCGGCAGGAATGATGAAATCTTTTTCGGTTGCATTGCGGCTTTCGCGACCATAGGCGCTGATGTGATCTTGAACGAAAACCGACCGCACGCCGCGTATCATATCGGTTTCTTGGGCCACATACTCATTCAAATTTTTACCGCTTTTGGCAATAGGGCCGCGCGAGGTGCGCGCATCGCGCTGGGCCGTCGTTTTTATTTTGACGGGCTGAAACTCAGGTGCATTCAATAAATCGCCTGTACTAGTGGGGCGGATACCCAAATCTGTCATTAATTTCGTGATCAGAATTTCCAATTTGCCGTCAGGGATCAACCCTGCTGATAATGCCCGCAAGACATCATTGGCTAACACCTCGACGATATCGGTGTCATTTTGTAGCGGCAATGAATTCGTGACCTGTACGAATAACCCGCTGATGCGCTGGGCCAGATAATTCGGCGCGGGATAATAATGAATACCTGCACGTACTGATTTAATCGACATCATCGGCAAGCGCGTCCAGGAACTGACCGCTTGCGCAACGAATTCCGCATCGATCGTCGTTTGCGCAGCCACCGTCATCGGCTCGATCAAATAACCCGCCCACTGGCGCCCGTCTAGATTCGGAGTTCCCCGAGGCACCGTATTAATGATGGGGCGCGGCACATGCGTGCGGACCCACACGCGCAAATTGCCATCCTCGTCCCGTCGCCACGGCAGGACGTCGTTTTCTTGTGACGCGATCTCGACTAATGTCCCGTTTTTGTCGGCAGTGATGCGCAAATCGCGCACCGCTTCTTTGACGACGCGACGCTCGTACAATCCTGCGGCCTTTTCATCGGTCAGTTTTTCGATCACCAATGTAAAAGCACTTGGCGGATAAGGCAGAATGCGTTCGCGTTCGTCCAAGAATCGCATGACATCAAAAAACTTCTGGGCTTCATGCTGTTTCAAAGCATGAGGAGCACGATACAAGACTCGACCGCCGCATTGTTCAACCATTCCCGCCCATTGCTCAAGCGGTAACGTCGTTACTTCATACGGGGCATCGGGCGCAACCCCCAGACGCCAGCGTTGAAAAAATTCCGCAGCCCAACGATACGGCAGGCGGAAACGCGTGACGCCGATTTTCGGAGCACGCAAGACTTCGATAAAAAAACCGCGCTCTTCAGGTGATAAATTGCTGCGTGCGGTTTGTGAAAATTCCAGTAACGCGTCAACAGCTTCGGAATTTGACACATCCAACAATACAAAGCGGTGTGAATCATCGCCCAGACCCACATCTTGGATCAGCAACTGGCCGTTATCAGGCAGCCCTGCAATCAATTTCTGCACCGCTATCGCCAATTGCGCGAGAGAATATTGCGTGCGACTAAATACGTGATGCGCCCACCCCACGGCCAGAACGGCTTTGATGTCAGCCATGCCGCGGGGGTCAGGCTGTTTGTCGAAGTGAACGTTTGAATTCGGATGCAAGCTTTGGACGCGCAGCAGGGCCTTGGTATCCGGCACCCAATTCGCCACATCCCAATGCGGTCGCAATGCGGCACAGGCGATGGCCGCACGGCCTTGATCGTCGGCAAGAAGTGCGATTTTGTCGCCCGGCGATACCAAAATGTGATCAACAACCGCAGATGCAGAGGAAATTTGTAACGGTTGAATCGGGGTTTTTTGGGTCAGTGTGCGGAAACGCAAGAGATCTTCGCCCCCCGCACGCAATGCCCGGGTAAGCTTTTCATTCGCCGAAACGGGTGCGCCCGACTTGACCATTCAGGGTGTCCCTTCTACCTTAGAGTAATCGACATATTACAGATTCGACCTCACGATTGCAAGGAGAGCCAAAATGGCAGGAATTACCACAACAGACGCAACCTTCGACCAAGATGTCTTACAGGCGAAAAAGCCTGTTCTGCTTGATTTTTGGGCGGAATGGTGCGGTCCTTGCCGCATGTTATTGCCTGTCGTCGAGGAATTGGCCGTCGAAATGGCCGACCAAATCACCGTTGCCAAGATGAATGTTGATGAAAACCAACAGACTCCAGCCAAATTCGGCGTCAGAGGCATTCCAACCTTGTTGTTATTCAAAGATGGGCAGTTGAAACAAACGCGTGTCGGCGGATTACCCAAAGCGGATTTGAAAAAGTGGATTGAAGACTCCATCGCGGCTTAAGGCACTTAACCAACCGAGGACGTCATGCACAAAACATTGAACACTATCCCCTTTAAAAATCGAGGCGAGATCGTCAACCTGTTAAATGCACGCCTCAGCGACGCATTGGATTTATATGTGCAAAGCAAATTAGCCCATTGGAACGTGCGCGGTCCGACGTTTATTGCTTTGCATGAATTGTTTGATAAAGCCGCCGCCCAGGCCGATGAATACGCCGATACATTAGCCGAACGTGCCGCGCAGTTGGGTGGTGTTGCAACATCCACCACACAGCAGATCGCCACAGCATCGACATTAAAAGCCTATAATACCAAAGCGTCGAAACCTGACGATGTCACGAAAATTATTGCCGGTGCGTGGGCACAATTCGCCAACACGATACGCGCCGACATCAAAACCGCCGAAGACAAAAAAGATGCGGTGACGGCGGATATCCTAACCGGTATCGCAGGCGAAGCCGACAAGATGTTGTGGTTTATCGAAGCGCACTTACAATAAGTTCATGATTTTATTCGTCCGCTCGTTTCTGCGCCGTATTGCGACAGATAACATCAGCTTTCTGGCGGGCGGTGTCGCGTTTTACGGCTTGCTGTCGATCTTTCCTGCTATTGCGGCGATTGTCGCACTTTTTGGTTTATGGACCGACCCGCATGTCGTGCGCGAACAATTGGAACATGCAAAAGATTTATTTCCGGCCGATGTGTTCAACTTGATCAACGAACAAATATTGATTTTGGTCGAACAACCGCCCTCCACGCTTAGCTTGACTGCACTTGCCAGTTTAATCTTGGCGATATCGGCGGCGACACGCGGCACCAAAGCCATGCTGGCTGCCCTCAATACCGTATTTCGGATTCAAGAATCACGCGGCTGGTGGAAGCGTCAGATTTTATCCTATGTGTTGACTTTAGGGGGCATTTCAATCTTGATCCTGGCCATCGTCTTGGTCATTGCCGTACCTCTTATCGTGCAATTTATTTCACCCGATATCGCGATGATGATCGCCAAACCGATTGCTTACTTGCGGTGGGTCATCCTCAGCGCGGCCGTTTGGGGCGGAATATTATTTCTGCTGTTGATCGGGCCTGATCGCGATATTGCTGATCAGTATATTATGGGCAACTTATTTGGTGCAACGGCGGCAACGTTGTTATGGCTAGGCAGTGCAGTCGGTTTGTCGTGGTTCGTACAAACCATTCCGAATTTTCAATCTGCTTATGGCCCTTTAAGTGCCGTCATCGTTTTGATGCTGTGGACGGTGCTTTCGGCCTATGCCGTATTGATCGGAGCGGCATTGACGGCAACGTTTGACAAAGAGCCTAATACCTTGATGGCTGATCCGCGCGATTGAAACAGTGCGCGTTGTAATCGCATCAACATCATTTCGATGATCGCCGACTCATATCGCTCGACGATGCGCCATGCCGCCATCGCCTGCACAATAGCCAAACAGCGTGTTGCGAAATTACGCTCGGCCTGTTTTAAAAATGCGATCGTATAGGCTTCATAACTTCCCATACGCGCGATCATTTTTTCGCTGTACGGAATAAGGCCGTCATAGTGGTTTGATAATTCGTCGAAATTCATTTCGTTCTCCTTTCAAAAAACAAACTTAAAAAGAAAAACCCCGACATAAAGCCGGGGTGTTGTCTATTACTCTTGCGGTAGTAATGTCGTATTAACGTAAACTACATCTCATATTCGTATCCCGAGTAACGTCGAGGGATCTCTCTCTTACTTAAAAAAGAGAGGCCCCTCCGCTTTGGTCGGGGCACAGCAGATGCAACTCTACACTCTTAAATTTATTGGCTGACCCACAAAATGCGGGCGACCCACTGCACGGTTTCGCGCGGCAGTAAAATATCTTCGAAATCG
>JANODM010000260.1:0-13829 GCA_031412695.1 Alphaproteobacteria bacterium | reverse complement strand
AAAATCACAAGCGAAAACTAGGCATTTTTGTCTGCCGATTCGCTTAAATGCGTGTCGTTTTGCGATGCTTCTTATGTCTTTTTTGGCGACAGATCAGGTCCTATGTGTATGAATCCGATAGGCTTAAAAGCGTTTCCCGTTGACTTTTCAGTCTTTTCATGATGAAATTATCCTACGCTCGGCTATCAAGAACCTTGATTACAAGACCTCTACGGATTGTGACCACGCTTGAGACTTACGGCGTGGCGCACTTGATGGATTTTCTCACATGAATTTTCTGAGAGTCGCTTTCACTAACTAACGCTACTGGAGAGACTCTCATGGCAACAGGAACCGTCAAATGGTTCAATACCACCAAAGGCTTCGGCTTTATCCAACCGGATGATGGTGGCAAAGACGTATTCGTTCACATCAGCGCCGTTCAGGCTGCTGGTTGGAAGACCCTCAACGAAGGCCAAAAAGTGGGCTTCGAGTTGGTTGAACAGCGTGGCAAACAATCCGCCGGCAACCTCAAAGACGCCGCCTAAGGATTTTTCTAAAAATAGCCTATCGAAAAACCCCGTCGTGAAAACGTCGGGGTTTTTTGTTTTTGCTCCACAACGTCATGGCGGACACCGATCCGCCATCCTTATCAGTCTGACTCCCCCGTCACCCTGAACTCGTTTCAGGGCCCACTTTACAATGACAAAAGCTGTGAGATGGATGCTGAAACAAGTTCAGCATGACGAACTCACTTTTCCATCCACAAATCAATCCCGCGCACATCGCGAAAATAATTCAACGCCGCTAAAATCGAATGACAATCAAATAACGCATCATGCTCGTCTGCACCATGCGGTTTCGGCAGGCCGAAATACGACCATAGACGCCCTGAATTGATGCGCAATTCCGGCTCATGTTGTCGCATTGAATCTCGCAAATTTAAAAACTGCATCTCTGTTAAAATATCACTTGATATGTTTTGCAGCTGTGCCGTTTCGTGCAAAACCGCAGCATCATGACCAAACGACCCTGCGATATCCTTGCCACAAAAGGCGTGAAAACGTTTCAATACGTCCGCAAAATTCAACCCGTCTTTATCGACGCGCGCTTGGGTAACGCCGGTTAACGCAATGAAGTAATCCGACAGAACGGGGTTCAGTTTCGGTTTGGCAACGATGTCTAACGAGCCGATAATCTGGCCTGTCGGCCAGGAAATTTTCAACGCCGCGATTTGCACGATCTCGCGAGCCTCATTCGGACCCGACCAATCACGCTCTTCGGCGCCTTCCCAACTTGTGAATTCGGTATCGAAAATAATCTTAAACGTCATAAAGACGTTGTATCATCCGCAAGTGATAAATGAAACTGTCATTCCGAATAGCTCTCCCCGACATTGCCAGCGAAGGCTGGCATCCACTTATCAGGACTAAGAACGTTTTTTATGTTTTACAATGGGCCCCTGCCTTCGCAGGGGGATGTCGGAGAGATAAATTAAAAACTACGCCGCGCGTTTTTTACGCAGATTTTTCGGCAACGTAATACGCATTGCGTGACTGGTCCCATACACATGGATCGAACCCGTCAGCATCAGATCGCTGACCCGGCTTACTAACTTCAAACGTCTTTCAATCGATAACGCCATAGCGGCCTCCCTCATGCATTAGAATGATACAAGAATCCTAGCATGAAACGCACGCGACACGACAAAAAATCGGCGCAATTTTCAAACCGTTTTAAGGTGATTTTATAACTTTATTCGTCGTCGCCATTCACGGCGATGCGCCAAGGCGGTAACATGCCCATTGCGCGGAAACCGGCATCGACATAATGCACTTCACCCGATGTACCTGCTGACATATCCGACAATAAATACACCGACGTGTTGCCCAAATCTTCTAAAGTCACGGAACGATTTAATGCCGCCGTTTGTTCGGCCGTGCGAAACGTATAGCGTGCATTGGCAATCGCAGAACCAGCCAGGGTTTTCATCGGACCTGCGCTTAGCGCATGCACGCGAATATTTTGCGCTCCGAAATCAGCGGCCAGATAACGCACCGACGCTTCTAACGCCGATTTCGCAACACCCATCACGTTATAATTCGGGATAACGCGCTCGGCCCCGATATAGGACAGCGTCATCATCGAGCCGCCTTTGGGCATCAGTTCAGCGGCGCGTTTGGCAATCGACGTGAATGAAAAACACGAGATATGCATCGTGTTCAAAAAGTTTTGCAAGCTTGTGTCGCAATAACGCCCCTTTAGTTCTTCCTTGTCGGAAAACGCAATCGCATGCACCAGAAAATCGAACGATCCCCATTTTTGTTTGATGTCTTGAAAGGTTTTATCCAGTGCCGCTTCATCGGTCGCATCGCATTCCACCATGATGGACGACCCGCCCAAACTTTGGACCAAAGGCTCGACGCGTTTTTTAAACACATCGCCTTGATACGTGAAACCCAGTTCGGCCCCTTGCGCAGCGCACGCCTTGGCGATCCCCCAGGCGATGGATTTATCATTCGCCACGCCCATGATCAGGCCTTTTTTACCTTTGAGAATCATCTCTTATTCCACCGTACTAAACGCGAGACAGGCATTGGTGCCGCCGAAGCCGAACGAATTGCTCAGCACGGTTTGATGTTTCACTTTTTCCATCAACTTGCGCACGATCGGCATGCCTTCCGCTTCAGGGTCTAAATTTTCGATATGCGCCGATGGCGTGATAAAATCATGCAGCATCATCAGAATGCAATAAATCGCTTCTTGTACGCCTGTTGCACCCAAAGAATGTCCCGTCAGAGATTTTGTCGATGAGAAGAATGGGATCTTGTCGGCAAACACTGCTTTGATCGCTTGCAATTCTTTCATGTCGCCGACAGGCGTCGATGTCCCGTGCGTGTTGATATAGGTAACGGCTTTCTTCACCGTTGCCAACGCCATCTTCATGCATCTGACGGCGCCCTCACCGGATGGGGCTACCATATCGGCACCGTCCGAGTTTGCGCCATACCCCGTCAATTCCGCATAGATTTTCGCGCCGCGTTTTTTCGCGTGTTCGTATTCCTCCAAGACCAACATGCCGCCGCCGCCTGCAATGACGAAACCGTCGCGGTCTTTGTCATACGCGCGGGATGCGACACTTGGCGTGTCGTTATATTTCGAACTCAGCGCGCCCATCGCGTCGAACAAAGACGATAACGTCCAATCCAACGCTTCGCCGCCACCTGCGAACATCACGTCTTGTTTACCCATTTGAATTAACTCTGCTGCGTTGCCGATGCAATGCGCCGAGGTCGAACACGCCGATGTGATTGAATAATTATGGCCTTTGATTTTGAAATTCGTCGCCAAATTCGCCGACACCGTCGACGACATCGCTTTTGGAACTGCAAAAGGTCCGATGCGCTTGGCCCCTTTTTCCAAGGTGATCATCGATGCTTCGACTTGCGCGGGTGTATCCGGACCACCCGACCCCGCGATGATGCCGGTGCGTTCATTGCTGATCAATTCATCCGTCAGACCTGCATCTTTGATTGCTTGTTCCATCGCCAAATGCGCATAGGCCGCACCAGCACCCATAAAGCGCATCAAACGACGATCGATCACGTCTTCCAGTTTTAAATTCTTGATCGTGCCATGCACCAAGCTGCGAAATCCTTTGTCGATATATTCGGGCGCGGCCACGATGCCGCTGGTCGAGTTTTTCAGCGACTCCAACACTTCATTCACATTATTGCCGATGCTTGAGACGATGCCCATTCCGGTCACGACGACGCGGCGAAGATTGATCGATGAATTCATGTGTGTTTTCCTTTAGTTTTTCTTTCTTGAGAGAACAAGCATATACGATTATTTTAAGGTGTTATGCGGAACCGTAAGCGTTGTCACAGCGTTGCGCATATCTTGACCGACCTTGGTCCAATCCGATTTTAACGCTTGTGCTTCGTTTAAAACTGTCATGGTTTCGATCTCGCGATGAATTTCATCGATGTTCGAAGGCACATAACGTCCGCTTAGAAAAAGTTGTCCCATATCACGGAAAAGTTTCTTTATCGACGGATCCAGAAAAACTCCCATGACGGTCTAGCTCAAATCGCGCGTATTGGCGAAGAGACCGACTTTGAGATCGGTGGCTTCGTAAATTACTTTGCCGTCAACCGCGACTTTGCCATCGGCAATGCCCAACACTAATTTGCGATTGATGACGCGTTTGAAATCGATTTGGTACGTAACAAGTTTATTCTCGGGCAAAATCTGTCCGGTGAATTTTACTTCGCCGACACCTAATGCGCGGCCTGACCCTTGCGCACCGGTCCAGCCCAAATAAAATCCGACCAATTGCCACAACGCGTCGACGCCCAAGCAACCCGGCATGACGGGGTCACCCAAGAAATGACATTGGAAAAACCACAGATCAGGTTTGATATCGAATTCGGCACGCAATTCACCTTTGCCGAATGTGCCGCCTTCAAGCGACAGATAAGGGACGCGGTCGATCATCAGCATCGGTGGTGCAGGCAATTTCGGATTGCCCGGACCGAAAATCTCGCCACGGCCGCAGGCCAATAAATCCTCATAGGAATAGGACGATTTCGGAGTGAAATTAAATGCGGTCATGTCTGTCTTTTGTGCAAGGGAGGTCATGCCTGAACATATAGCTCAAAACACCTTCCAAGTCACCCCCTTGAGCATTATTCCGGAGGCACTGTTATTGATACGTGTCCCGACCAAAGCGGAGGGACCTCACGTAAAAGAGAGGCCTCTCGACTGCGCTCGAGGCACGACATACTGCAGCCCGTTAATCAATCCGCCCATGTCTCATCGGGATAAACACCCCATAAAGCTTTTTTCTCGGTCCAGCCGTCAAAATTTTCAACACTTAATTGACACCATTTTTTGTGACATTGCGCAACCGACGCGATGACGCCTTTTTGCATCGTGGCCACCACGCGCGTATCGGACCCTGGCTGAGCGAATAAGGTCGCTTGTTTTTTCACCATCGCGTGGCGCATCCCCGTCAGCATGGATTTGTGAATCCATCCATCGGCGCCATCGGGCTCTTTTACGCGACGCCAATGTTCGAATTCTTGGATGATTTCGACGGGCAGATTTTTTTTGCGTAAGACCCAATCGATTGGATAACGCTTGCCTGGGCCGGTGCGCAAATTCGCCTCGGGGCTGGCCAGCGCGGCCCAGCGCGGCACAGGAAGATTATGCAGGGATTCTTGCGCGGAGGCGGTATACGCAAAGACGCTGAACAAACAAAGACAGAAAAAGGCGGACATGGTTTTCATGCCGCCCATTTCACGCGATTCAAGGGGTTTGATCAAGCGGTTTTATCGAGTCAGATCACGCCAGGTATTAAAGCGTCGATTGACTTGCGCTTCTGCTACAGGTTTTTTCACTTCTATTTCAATTTTATTTTTTTGATAACTGGCAAAGTTTTCTTGTTCCGGCATATGTTCTGCATAAATTGGAGCAAAAGCTTTTTTGATTTCTTCAAAACGCGTCAGTTCCATAAAAACGATGGAGTCTGCATAAAGTGCTTGCATGCGTTGTTGCGTAAAAGTGTCGTCACTGCGGCGATCTTTGTCCGGTTCGGCTCCACCTGGAACATCCAACACGGACGCGACGTAATGATCTTTGCCGTTCTTGAGCGATTTTTCGATTTGATAGCGACCACAAATCGCGTAATAGCAGTTCGGAACACCGTATTTATCGTATTCAATTCGAAATCCAGCTTCGGGCAATTCTGAGCGAAAAAACATTTCGTCGGCTTTTTTGCCGTTACGGGTCGATAGCCAATGACCGACTTTTTGTCCCGCTTTATCCTTGGTGCCAAATTCCTGTTCGTGTTCTGTTTGGCATACTACTCCGCTAGCATCCGTCGTCCAGGTGACAACATGTCTGTGGCCGCTGGGCACGCCGCTTTCATGCTTACCGATTTCCGTATATCCTTGCGTTTTATCGCTTCCGGGTGAAAACGATTCATATTCGCCTTCTTTTATCCCTTCCGCTGTTGCGATAAATTTTTCAGCTATCGTCTTATCGGCGTGATAACGGCTTACTCGACGCAAGCCTTCTTGCTTGCCTTTCAAATACTCAATTCTATCGATCGGCTTCGCATTGTCCGTCAATTTATATACTACAAGGGGTAATGGAAAAGACGGAACGCTGTACGTCATCGTCGTGCCCCATGTTGTTTCAGTCGGCTTATCCGTCACGCTTACGGTTCTTGGCATTTTTATTCCTCTAAATAAATCTCTATGCGAAGAAGATACATCACTCTTACGACTATGTCAAACTAAAAGCGTATAAAAGCGTTAAAACCTGCATTAACGCGTATGAAAAACCCGGGGCGCAAACCCCGGGTAATCATTGAAATCATTCATTAATACGTGAAATTATTCAGCGGCAGTGGCAGCGGCCGGTTTTGTTTCAACGGCAGCAGGAACAGCAGTCGAGGCAGACGCCGATTCGATGGTCGCTTTGACGATTTTGTCTGGGTTGGCTGGCGGCTCGCCTTTATTGATTTTGTCGACGACATCCATGCCTTCGGTGACTTGGCCCCACACGGTATATTGACCGTTCAGGAACGACGCGTCGTCAAAGGTGATAAAGAATTGGCTGTTAGCCGAGTTCGGGCTGGAACTGCGGGCTGCACCCACCGTGCCGCGAACATACGGCGTGTCGGTGAATTCAGCTTTGAGGTCGGGCTGGTCGGAACCGCCTGTGCCTGTGCCGGTCGGGTCGCCCGTTTGTGCCATGAAACCGTCGATGACGCGGTGGAAAATCACACCGTCATAAAAGCCTTTGGACGCCAGGTCTTTGATGCGCGTAACATGGTTCGGCGCCAGATCGGCACGCAACGCGATAACGACGCGGCCTTTCGAGGTTTCCAAAACCAATTTATCAGGGGCGTTTGTGTTGATTTGAGCATGGCTGGGTGACATCGATAAAACTCCAAAGATAAGAACGGCAGAAGCAAGAACGGCGGATAGGAAACGAAACATGGATATTCTCCGGTGGTGGAAAACGCCCAGCATAATCCTAGGCCCGCGTCTGTCAATCGTGGTTTGACCATGCTAGGACGGCTTGTCATGACGGGATTTCACGCGATAATAAGCTATGCCTCCGCAGAACGTCTCGCAACGCGGCAACGCGCTTTTTTTGATTCTGATCGCCGTGGTTTTATTCGCGGGGTTATCCTATGCGATTCTTCAGTCCAATCGCGGCAACGGCAGCGTCGGTAATGACACGCGCGCCATCGATATGTCGAAATATCTGAACATGGCGGCGTTGGCCACGGGCGAATATACCAAAATGTTGTTTCGGGGCTGTGCTGTTGCCGATATTCCGGCAAGTGATGCAACACCTGCGGCCAATCCGAATTGCAATTTCTGGGGGCGTCAAGGCGGCGGCTATCCGTATAACAGCTCGGACACCAGCACCGTTCCCAATATCGAATTGAAATTCTGGAAAGCAGCATGGCCGGGCATCGGGTCTGCTGCCGATGATATTTTATTTTTGGTAATCCTGGCGGGCGATGTCTCAAGCCCTACGACCAAATTGGGGCGCTTATGCGATACGATCAATGCACGCAATGGCATTACGGGCTATACGCTGGACGGATCGACCGCCATCGTCAACACGATCGGAAGCTTGAACATGGCCGCAGCTGACATGAATCAATCAGGCGCGGTGCCCGTACCTTTTACCACTAAAGCTACGGGATGTTTCCTGGATGCGGCACATGGCATGGTGTTGTACCAAGTCATGCAAGAACGTTAAGCCGTAAAACGATTGACGCAGCTGCGTTTTTCTTTCAATACTGCGTCATGCGTTTTATTTTCCTTCTTCTGTTGTGCGTATCGACCGCTGCTTTTGCGGCACCGGATAATCCCGTCGACGCGCTCAAGCAATCGTTGTACAAACAACCCGCGCCTGAAACTTTGGAAAAAACAAAGAAGACACCCGCAGCCTATTGGATCGATCTGCCCAAAAGCAAACGACGCGCCATTCTGACAGCCTGGCAAAATCTGCCTGAAACGACGCGCCCGCCTTTTCCGGTGTTTCGCGATGCGGCGATGGAACAGGGACGCGATGCGGCACACTCAACGACCACCTCAACGAATGCGCCTCACGCTACCCCCCGCGTCAACACACCTGCAAAAAAATAATCCGTATGTCTGCGGTTTTAAAGACACGCTCCCCTTGTTTTTCGCAACGAATTAAGCCATCTTAAGAGATATACGCCTCACCCCAACAACAGGATCGTTTTATGTTTCGTCGTTCTTTTGGTTTATTCCTGGCAACCCTGACCGTCGCAGGTGTCCTGTCGTCTCAAACAATCGCCGCCGACAGCGCGTTCAGCGATGCACAGCGTTCGGAATTGAATGCGATGATGAAGCAATTCATCCTGGATAATCCGCAAAGCCTGATTACCTCGGTCGAAGCCTATTACAACAAACAGAACGATACGAAAAAAGCCCAGGAAGGCCGTGTCGACCAGATGCCCGCCGGTTTGTATGACGACAAAAACTCTCCTGTTGCAGGCGACAAGAATGCGTCCTTCGCCATCGTCGAATTCTTTGACTATAATTGCGGCTATTGCAAACAAGTCACCAATGACTTGAACCGCGTCATCAAAGAAGAGAAAAATCTCAAAGTCATCTTCAAAGAATTGCCGATCCTCAGCGAAATGTCCGAAGTTGCGTCGCGTCACGCCTTGGCCGCCAATATGCAAGGCAAATACCTTGAGTACCACAATGCGTTGATGGCGCATCAAGGTCCGATGGACCAAGCCTTCTTGGAATCCACCGCCAAAGACTTAGGCCTGAATATCACCAAATGGAAAAAAGACGCCGACAGCCAAGAAGTCCGCGATGTGTTGACCAAGAACGTCGAGCTGGCCCGTTTGTTGGGCGTCAGAGGCACGCCGTTCTTCTTGATCGGCAAAGCGAAAATGCCAGGTGCCGTTGGCTACACGCGCATGAAAGAGGTTATCATGAAAGAGCGTGACGGTGTTACGGCACCAACCGCGCCTACTCCGACCTCGGATGCAACACCTTCGACCGGTTCAGATGCAGCCCCCGACACGGGTTCTGCAGACGCGACAACGTCCGGAAACGTTGATCCTGAATTGCAAAAAGCGATTAACGATGCCAAGAGCGAAACGAATGAGATGCTAGAAGATCTCAAGAAACAAGCAGACGAGATGCGCAAAGCTGCCGAAGACGCGTTGAAAAAACAAGAAGCCGCCGAAGCGGCTGCTGCGAAAAAAGCGGCCGCAACCCCCGCTGAGAAAAAATAAGTTTTAGGGAACACTTCTAAAAGAACCGTAATCCCCGCGAAAGCGGGGATCTTTTTTATCTGCGGCCGCATAAGTTTCTGTCTGTCATCCCGACAGAGGCAGAGCCGACGAGGGATCTCTCCTTACTCTACGCTAAAGATTCCCCCTCGTGTCGCTCGTTCGGAATGACAACGAAATACGCTCTTATTCTCGCACACACGTCTTTTCATACGCGGTACCGACGAATAAGGGTGATATCACCGCGTTATAATCCACATCATGGGCCACACACGCCACCACCATCGCGGCATCCAAAATCACATCGCCTTCATAAAGCGTTGCCGATTGTTCCGTGCTGAATTTATAACACACGCCACCCAAAGCCGTCACGATTTTAGCCATCACCGTAAAATCCCACGGATGTGATCCGACATTGACAAAATAATCCAACTCGCCACGGGCAAAGCGCATAACGCTATGCAAAGAAGGGCGCTTTGGTGTAATGCCGCACGCTGTTTTATTCACTTCAATGCGTGCACGATCTGTGTCAGTTACCTGTTTCGCGCGACGCGATACGCCGCAACGCCCCAGCAACGCGCCGTTCGTTTTCGAATTCGC
The DNA here is from genome assembly GCA_031412695.1 of Alphaproteobacteria bacterium. GTDB lineage: Bacteria > Pseudomonadota > Alphaproteobacteria > Micavibrionales > SZUA-601 > JAQGJA01. The sequence goes on along the minus strand of JANODM010000260.1, from coordinate 3,940 downwards.
ATGGGACCGCACGCCGTTTATATACACCGCATCCGGCGTAATCGACGTGACCAACACATCGTCGCGTTTATCGGCAAAGGGAAAATACCCCCAGGCACCGACGATGTTACCGCCTTCGACCAATGACAACAACGTCCCGAATTCGCCGTATTCCAAGCGTTGAAAAAACACGGTGCCGTCGATCGGATCGCACACCCAATAGGCGGGCGCATTTGCAAACACGTCGCGGCTGTCATTTAACTTGGCAGATTCTTCGGATAAAATCGGAAAATCAGAAATGCTGCGCAAAAATTCCATCACATGCGCCTCCACCGCCAGATCGGTTTCGGTTTGCGCATCATTCGGATTGCCGCCGATATTGTCGCGTTTGCTTGCCGCCACATTGCGCAAAAACAGATCGCCCAAACTCTTTAAAAACGGCTCGATACGGGCGCTTAATGTTTCTAGATCATTTGTCATGACATCAGTGTAAACCGCGCGCCGCTTTTAGCAAGAATTTCACGTGTAGCAAGAATTTCACGTGACTTTTTCGATGTCCGTCCTATTCTTTATTCAACACCGTTTTTGGCACCATTTTTGGAGAAATCCTATGCGTCTTTTGATCGCTTTTTTATTCTGCCTGATCACCGCTCCCATTTTCGCCAACCCGTTTACGTTCGATGATGCCTTCGTCCGTGAAACGCCGATGAAGATTTCCGCAGGCTATGTCACCATTACGAATACAGGCAAGGATGATGTGTTGGTCGGTGCGTCGGCGGATTGGGCTGGCAAAATCGAATTGCACGACGTGAAAGTCGATGACACGGGCGTGTTGACGATGTCGCCTTTGGCCAAGTTGCCGATCAAGGCCGACCAATCAGAGGCCCTGGCCCCAAGCGGCCGCCATTTAATGATTTACGACATCAAAACGCCGATCAAAACGGGCGAGGTCAAAACCATCACACTGCATTTCAAAAACGCAGGCGATGTGAAAACGGATTTCACCGTAAAACCGATTACGTATCGCGGTAAAAACGCGGATGTGAAAACGAATGCGTCAAAACCTGATGACCCGCATCACGGCATGCATCACTAAACATTACACTTAGTGCATCCCATACGGTAAAGTCTCGCGCGCTTTTTTGAGTAAATTGTAATGATTTGTAGCCGCTAAGGATTGTTGACGAGCCGTTGCGTCTTCTCGGCTAGGATTCATATAGACGTAAAGAAGGCGCGTCGTTTCATCCATTTTCTGGACACCGTTTTGCAAAACGTTTTTGTGCAAAAGCAACGCTAGTTCTTTGGCCTCATCGTCTGTCAAATCACTAGCTTCGCCAAATGCATGGGCCTGTTCCGGCTTGGTAGTGATCTCGTGACAACCGCTCAATACGCGAAACTTTAACGATTCATTCTCGTCTTGAAGAATTTCTTGGCAACGTAAGTTTAACGGATGCGAAACGTCGTTGTCGCTTAAATTTCTCGCTTCTTCAGTCACAGGCGCGCCCGTGACACATTGACCGACATTCGGCTCGACAAGCTGAACAGCCTCCTTCAAGCTTTCTACAAACATGTCGCAAGCGCAACGCTCAAAATGCGTCTTTGTATCAGAAGTTTTTTCAGGAAAATAAGCCGCGCTGTAGGCAAAGCCGTAAAGCTGTGCCGCTACAGGCTTTTTGCCCTCTCTTAAATCTTTTAACAGCTGATTGGCTCCCAGCATTTTTTCATTTGGATTAAGCATGATGATTTCCTTTTAACGGGGGGTTATTGGCCACGGATTGCGAAGCGACTTAGCGGCGGTGACAGCACAAAGATGGGTGCTGACCGCAGCCGCGCGTTGATTGTCAGCGTCTTTTATCGGCTTTGTGATGTCCGCAGCCTCAAGTTTCTGTTCTTCTTCAAGCGTCATTGGCTTGATGCCATATTTGACGACGCTTTCCTTCATCCGATGCAGTAATTTTTCGGCATTCTTGTCATTCAAATTCGTTTGATCCGAAAATACCTGCACTTTTCCGCAGGTGATATGGTGATGATATGCCGCCAAAAAACGACATTCCAAACTTTTGCATTCGTCGTCGGTAATAGCGTTATGACGCGCATTCAAAGCCGGTACGACTTTTTTATTTGTATGATTCGTGCGTACGATTTCTTTAATCGTGTCGTCATAAAGATAGGAACTAGATAAGACGGGATCAATTAATTCTTCTGCCTTCCCTGCAATCGGCTCTAAAAATTGAGTCACATGCGCGACTTGGGAAAACATCGCAGCCTTTTCCTCGCGCAAATCGCGCAAAATCTTGTCCGCACCGTAAAATTTTGTATCCGTTGTCATGATGTGTTTCCTTTACTGAAATGTATTTGCTGATGGCTTGAAGATGGCACGCGCTTTCGCGACAAAAGCGGCATGCGCCTGTAATGCTTCGGCTTTTTGTTTTTGGGCATCGGTGATCGCACCACCATTGCACATAAAACGCTCATAGGGCAAATGCGGCGGAACGCCGTTTTCCAACACGTCGTTTACCGCACTGGTCAAAAGCTCTGCCCTATCAGGCGTCGTAAGATCGGGAGAAGATGTATAGGCGGCACACGCATTAGCAAAAAGAACTTCTAGACACACATCGTCATCGCAAAGAACATGGGCGCGCAGCGTCAAGCTTTCTTCGCTTACGCCGTCATACGTGTTTTTTTCCCATGGCATACGTTGTGCTGCATCGGCTAGTTCGTCGGCCAGTCTGTCGATGATAGATAGACAGATCCATCATGCCGCTTTGCATCGTGATCTGCGCAATATCCGAACGGTCCAAGCTTTGGCCGTTGCGCAAATTAGTCAGCATCACATCCTCGTTGTGTAATTTTTTATATCCGGTCATTTTATTTTTCTTTTTTCTAAGCAGCCTCTAGACGATCGGCTCTGTCGCGTACGATGGCGCGATGCATAGTCAATGCGTCAGATTTTTGAAGCATCGATCCGCCAACGACCATTGCCACGGCTTGGTATTTCATTTCTTGTAGTTTGCTTATGCGGCCCAAACCGTTTATAATAAGGCTTTTTTTAACCAGCTCTGAAAACTCTTTCGGCTCATCCCCTTTCAACAGAGCGACACCTGCAAAAACCTGCTGGTTGTATAAAATCTCATCGCAGGCCTGTAGCGTGCGAAAATATAACGACGCTATATCGGCTTTCGCGATTTTCTTAGCTTTGCTTTCCACATTATTTCTTAATTCGGGTGGCGGCACCACGCCTGCGGCTTGCATTATATCAACAAGATCCGGACAAGGCAGTGCTTTTTCAACCGCAGGAGAAATGGCATCAGCCAATTCATCACTTGCTTTACGCTTGCCTAAAAATGCAGGGCTTGGCGGCGAAAGATAGCATCCGAATTCGGCGATCTGCGCACAATCAAAAATATCCAATCGTTCACCTGCGCGCAGTTTTTCCAACATCTCATGGGCACCGAACATGTTTGCGTTTTTGATCATGGCTGTCGGCCTCCCCGCCGGATTTGCCTCGTTGAGCGTAATGCGCTATGACCACTTAATATGTCATCGCTAAGAAAATCAACAGATTGTTTGTCTAGAAACCTTTACCAAGACATATAATTGCGTGCGTTTAAGCCATACATATTCTTGGCTCATGCTTAAACCCCTGCCTTAACCTGCCTTAGCCTACCTTAGCCTGCTCTAGATCCAACCGCCCTGGCTTTGTTTTATGTAAAACTAATCCACCGTCCCTCATCCCCTCGACTTGCTTGCACGTTTGCCCCAATTTCCGCTAAGGTGACGGCCTTATCGAATTTCAGAATATGCCCCCAAGGAAACGTTATGAGTTTTAAAATCGACGAAGACGCCATCCGTAAATTGGCCAAATTATTGGACGACACCAAATTGACCGAGATTGAAATCTCGGAAAATGGTCAAGGTCTGCGCGTGCAACGCTCGGCCCCTCCTGCGGCCCAAGTCATTC
>JANODM010000259.1:0-1550 GCA_031412695.1 Alphaproteobacteria bacterium | reverse complement strand
ACCGATAGACCGTTAATTATACCCGATTGAACTATGTTCGTGAATGTATTATCAGTTGCACATTGATATTCATAAGTGCCAGCACCCGTTAATTGTTCCCAGACAAAACTGCTTGTTAATGGCACATTGGTTGCTCCATTTGTTGGTAGGGATAAAACCACTTGACTATTGTATGTAATATCTAGACCTATAACTTTTGCGTAGACTGTTCCCCAATTTCCATCGTCGGCTTTTACTCTTATGTTTAATAAGTTGATACCGGCATTTGGCAAAGTTGCATTGGAAGCATTAATAGTTTCTATAGCTTGATTGAAATTACCGTCAAAAGCTAACATTGTAATGCCGTTGCCTTGACCCGGATCGTTATTCCAAAGATATTCAGCTTGGGTTATTTTTACTAAATTGTTTGAATTATTGTTTTCTGATAATCGAAACACTTTTCTGTAAACTGTTCCCCAGTTGCCATCATCTGCTTTCACACGAATTCCGATGGTGTGATTTCCGACTGATGGAAGTGTAGCAGCATTTCTTAATACACTTTCTAGCGCTTGATTGAAGTTGCCATCAAAAGCTAGCATGGTATTTCCGTTTCCTTGACCGGGATCATTATCCCAGAAGTACTCGGCTTGGGTTATTTTTACTAAGTTATTCGAGTTATTGTTGTTTGATAATCGAAACACTTTTCTGTAAGTTGTTCCCCAATTCCCATCATCTCCTTTTACTCGAATAGAGAGAACGAGGTCACCTATTGAAGGCAATGACGTATTATTGCTCATTACGGTTTCTAGCGCTTGATTAAAGTTACTATCAAAAGCAAGCATTACATTTCCTGCACCGTTACCTGGATCATTATCCCAAAAGTATTCTGCGGCAGTGATTTTAACGATATTATTGGTGCTGTTGTTGGCAGCAACTCGGAATGTTTTTCTAAAAACCGAACTCCAGTTTCCTTCTTGACCCTTTATGCGTATACCAATGGTATGATTTCCAACAGAAGGAAATGTTGCATTGTTGCTAAAAACGGTTTCTAACGCTTGGTTAAAATTACCATCAAATGCTTGTAAACTGATGCCATTTCCTTCCCCGGGATCTGCATCCCAAAAGTATTCTGCTTGTGTGACCGTTTGTGAAAAACCACAAAAAGCAGAAAGCAGCAACAATATTCTAAATATATTTTTCATAGATCGTGTTTTAATAGTTTATGAATTAAGATCTGGCTTAATCTTATCTATCAAAACCGTCTGCTTTGATGTTTAATGGTGCGCCTGTTGTTGTAATACCAAAAGGCATATCAATATTATAAACTCTTGAACTTCCTGTTATTGGAAAATAATTATCCAATGTGTAAGAACCGCCGTAACAACCAGCATCACCAATTGAGAGGTCTAAATCATAGAATTCAAAACTTGGGTCTGCACCGTTTAATGCAGGAGTTGGTAATATCAATTGACCCGTTGCTGTGTTTGCTGCATTTATTGTAAGATTAACAGGGTTAAATTCACTAGGGATATTCAATGAGCCTGTAACATAGTAGTTGAATGAGGCAGTAG
>JANODM010000258.1:0-3680 GCA_031412695.1 Alphaproteobacteria bacterium | reverse complement strand
CAAGTTTAAATGATGAAAGATATAAGCCATCTGAAAATCAGGCGATTTTTGAAAATTCTTTAAAAAAATTATTCTATAAAGCCGACAAGTGGATTTTAAGATATCAAAATACCGAGTTGAAAGCCGCTTAATCCTTCTTTTTCTCGGCAAACGGATTTTTCGTTTTGCGAAGGTGAAGGCGGATCGGAATGCCGGGTAATTCAAAATCTTTGCGCAGATTATTCACCAGATAACGTTGATACGAATCCGCCAGATCTTCAGGGCGGGACATCCACACTGCAAACGTCGGCGGACGCGATTTAATCTGCGTCATATAGCGCAGACGGTTAGAACGACCCGAGGTCAAAGGCGGCGGATTATGATTCTCAATCCCTTCAAGCCAACGGTTCAGTTTTGCCGTCGATACGCGGCGTTGCCATACGCTGTAAATTTCGATCGTCGCATCCAATAATTGATTGATGCCTTTGTTTTTGATCGCGGACAACATGACATACGGCACGTCTTTAACTTGTGAGATTGCACTATCCAGATCCAGGCGGAATTCTTTGCGGAATACGTCGGGGTTGGCTACCGCATCCCATTTGTTCAACGCGATGATCAACGCGCGGCCTTCTTTGATGACATGTTCGGCAATCGCTTGGTCTTGATGGTCCAAACCTTGCGTTGCGTCCAAGACCAAGATGACGACATGGGCCAAACGAATGGCGCGGTCGGTTTCAGCCGCCGACATTTTTTCCAAACGGTCGGTGATCTTCCATTTTTTGCGCAAACCTGCGGTATCAACCAGACGGAATTTGCGGTTCTGGTATTCCCATTGCACCTGCACGGTGTCGCGTGTGGTGCCTGCAATCGGCGATGTGATGGCTCGCTCTTCGCCGATGATAGCGTTCAGCAACGTCGATTTGCCCACATTAGGGCGACCGACGATTGCGATTTTAATTGGTTTTTCTGTGTCTTCCGGAGGAATAAACACTTCAAACCCTTCTTCGATTTGAACTTCTTCGGCGGCTTTTTGTTGATCCAATTCTTCTTGATCTTCGGCGCTGTTGATCTCTTCGGCAGGCATATAGGGTGCCAAATAATCGGCCAATTCATCAAAGCCGTTATTATGCGCGGTCGATAGATACACAGGCTCGCCCAAACCTAGCGAAAATGCTTCCATCAAGGTTGCTTGCGAATTGCGCGTGTCGGCTTTGTTGACGATCAAAATGATCGGTTTATTCCATCCGCGAATGTCGCGCGCCATGTCTTCATCGACGGGTGTAATGCCTTCATCACCATCGATCACAAATAACAGTAGATCGGCTTTTTTCACAGCTTCGACCGTTTTATTCTGCATTTTGATCGAAATTTCGTCGGTCTGATCATGTTGTTCCAGACCTGCCGTATCCATGATTTTGAAATTATACGACCCCAACGTCGCATCGGCGATTTTATAATCGCGCGTCAAACCAGGCGTATTGTGTACCAACGCCAAATGTTTTCCCGCCAGGCGGTTAAAGATGGACGATTTTCCGACATTAGGACGTCCGACAAGGGCAATCGTAATCATTATCTGTACGCCACAATCGTGCCGCCATCGGTTAAAACATACAGCATGCCGTTGGCGACGATCGGCGACAGCATGACATCATCCGAAATCGGATAGGTCTTAGTGATTTTTCCGGTTTCAGGATTTAACGCTAACAAGTTTTCGTTACTGCCTGCGACATATAAAAAATCGCCTGCGAAAACGGGGCCTTGCCAAAAGATCATGCCTTCTTTATCGGCCGGATCTTCATATCGCGGCAATTGCGTTGTCCAACGGATTTGGCCCGTGTCTTTTAATAACGCGATCACTTCGGCCTCGGGGGTAATCAGGAAAACCGTGTTGCCCGATACCCACGGCGTGTCAACTGATCCGAATTCTTTTTGCCAAGTGCGTTCACCTGACGGTACATTGATCGCAACGGTTTTTGACGCGGCATTTCCGACGATAACCGTGTTCTGATCCAATACGGGATGACCATGAAAACCCGATAATGTCGTCACCGCACGGCTTTTGAATTCTGCGATGCCCGTTAAATTATCGCTCCACGCTTCTTGGCCCGTCTCGGAACGCAATGCTACGATATCGCCCGAACTATACGCCGTCACTACGACACTGCCTTCGGCGGCGGGACTGGGCGAGCCCAATAATCCTGCGGCTTCTTGCACACCTTGATGACGCCAGACGATGTCGCCTTTTTGTGCATCCAGCGCAACCGTTTCATCGGTCAACGTAATGACGTAAATTTTATTTTGTTGAACGGTGGGTGATCCGCGAACGGCTTTACCTAAATTTTGGCTCCAGATTTTTTTACCATCGCTAGGGCTTAATGCCATCAAATTGCCGATACCGTCCGTCACATAGAGCGTACCGTTACCATAGGCCAATCCAGGTGACACGGTCACGGAATCATCATCTTTCGGCAAGACGTTGACTTGCCACAATTTGCCGCCTTTTTGGGCGTTGATCGCGACGACTTCACCTTCGGTATTGGATGCGAATAAACGCCCATCCGCAATTACAGGTACGGTAATTAATTTGCGGTCTTTTTCGCTGCCATCGCCGATATTCGTCGACCAAACACGCGTCAGCCCCGTTCCCAATGCAACGCGATAGGCCGCGTGAATCGCGTTACCACCTGCTTGCGGCCAGGCCGTATTCGCTACAGCCGATGGAAATTCCACAGGGATCGCTTGCGCCGCTTGATCGACCGTCAAGGAATTCTGCATTTGCAAAACGGAAATACGTTCGCCTTTCAAAGGCGGTTTTTTTTCAGCGGAACAACCCGCCAAAGCAACGCTGCACAATAAAACGACCAGAACGATTTTATTATTTTCCATTCGTGATCTCTTTATTACCGTCATAGCGGATCATCGATTTCGCACGTTGTCTTAACGTACCCGGCGCATTCATATCGCCACTTAGTTCTTCGAAAATCGCGTTCGCTGCATCGTTTTTGCCTTGTTGTTGCAACAATACGCCTTTCATCTCAAGAGCCGACGCACGGAACGGCGCATTCTTTGCTGTCAATTTATCGACGACAGGCAATAACGTCTCAGGATTTTCTTTTAATACGATACCTAAACGCACGACATGCAAATTAGCCAGTTCTTTCACGATGCCCGGCTGGCGCATTTGCGCGGCCAAGGCTTGATACGCCCCGCGCGCATTTTTCAGATCGCCTGATTTTTCCAACGCTTGCGCTTCATACAGGCTGACCAAACCGCTAAGCGGGGCCGCTGTCTCGTCTTTTAAAGTCGATAATTTGGCAGCCATTTGACCCGCCATCGCTTTGTCGGCGTTGTCCGTACCTTCGGTCTGCAAGGTTGCGACTAATTTAGCCGTATCTTGTTCTAAAACGGTGGTTTTATGGCGATGCCAAGCCGCACCAACGCCGGATCCGATCACGGCGATAACAGCCAAACCGATAACCCATTGGCCGTAACGGTTCCATAACGCCTTGATTTGTTGGGCGCGCAACTCTTCGTCTACTTCAAGCAATAAATCTGACATCGGTTCTCTCCGCGGTATGATGCCAGGTTTCTAGCAGATCATGCTCTGTCATGCAAATAACCCTTGCTTTAGGCGGGGTGAATCGCTATGAATCCGCTTCTGTCTGCGGGTCCCCATCGTCTAGAGGCCTAGGACACCT
>JANODM010000257.1:0-3678 GCA_031412695.1 Alphaproteobacteria bacterium | reverse complement strand
GAAGACCGAAGCAACGCCGGCAATAGTCAGCAACAACGCGTACATGATCGGCGCGCCGAATGAAAAATTCGCCATCAGCCAGCTAAATCCGGTCAAAACGATCCAAGCAGGAACGAACCAGACCAATTCAATACTTCTCATGGCCAAGAACAGGCTGATGCAGATCAACATCAATCCCGTTGCCGATAACAATAAAGTCGGAAGGCTTTCAACCGTAACGCCGAAATCGAATATCATATCCAGTTTCAAAATCGACAACAGCAACACTGCGATGTTGAGCAATAGCGGTAACACGCACAACAAAGAGGTCAATCCATAACGGCGGCTTACGACCCAAAGCATTAAACTGGCACCGATACCGATGACTGAATATACCGTCAACGGCAACAGGACGGGGTGGAAATTACCAGCAACCGTCATTAACTCAGGACGTTGCAAGATAAAGATACCGACACCCAAAATCAGGCCATTCAGTGCCAAAACACCTTGAACACCTTGACGCGTCAAAACAAGCTGAACCAAACCCGCACCACAGACTGCACCCATGATCATCCATAAGAGACTCATTTTCTGGGCTTTATCGGTCGTTTCGCGAACGATGAAATCAGTTGTTTTCAAAACAGGAACTAACGGCACGTTCAAACCCGGCCAGGTTTCAACATAGATATACTTTGTCGTGGTTTCATTGGAGGGAAACGTAACGGGCAATCGCATGCTCTTGGTTTGATCTTCCAAATCAGGCCACTCGGCAACTGCTTTTTCAGGAGCATCTAAATCATAAACCTGCAGCGTTTTTATCGGTGAGGGTTTATCCTGGCTTTCAGGCAATAATTCAAAATCCCATTTTTCCGCTCGGCTGTTATTCGTAACGGTCAGAGCCAACCAATAAGCACCGCCCGACGATGTCAGATCGATGCTTTTAGACGCTTGTAATTCATTGGCTTGACGTAGGCGATCGAATTGAATTGACGCTTGAACGACTGAATGAGAATTGGTGTCGTCCTGAAAATACGGTGCGCTTATAACAATCTGACCGTTATACGCCACGCTGGGCGTAATCGTTTCGGCCGCGTGGGACGACATGCCGCCACATGCGAACAGCCCTAAAAAAGCCAAAAAGGCAAAACGGATATTTTTAACTTTGAACATGCAGCCGAAAACAAATAAATGGACACCTTATCCTAGGGTCTAACCGGTTAAGACGGACTGAATAAAGCCGCATAACTCTTGGTTGATTTGGACATATTTCAAGCACATATGTGCAAATATCGGGCAGGCCATGTCGATTTGCATTTTTACACGACTTAGACCGTAACGAGAAGGATCGAGGCGAGGGTTTGCAAAAGGCTTTCTAACTGCTACAATGTCAGGGATATTTACGTCCAGTTTTACTGCCGACCATAAGGAAAACCCTGTCTTGTCGTTACGTTTTCTAACCCTTTTGTTGTTGAGCTTTTTAGGCGTTTTTTCAATAAGCGCGGCGCATGCGTCGGGGTATCAGGTGACTGATATCGTCGTAAATGTTCAGGCTGCGGATGCGGTGAAAGCACGTGATTTGGCAATCTTGCAGGCTCAACGCCTGGCGTTTGCCGTTTTGGTGGGTAAAAGCGATAAAGATGTCGCGAAAGTCACTGATACTCAAATCGGCCGTCTAGTAAGCGATTTTTCAATCAAAAATGAGCGCCTGGCCGTGCGTTCCTATGCCGCCGTGTTTACCGTTCGTTTTGAACCCAACCGCACACAAAGTTTTATCCAGTCTCAAGGCTTTGACCTGGTCAATCAGGAATTGGCCACGATGACGGGCGACACGACCGTTTCCGCAAATGAAGCGGTTATTCCCGTACAACCCCAAGCCATCGTGATCTTGCCTGTATTGGATATCGGCAGCCGCCAAACCGTATGGGACGATCCTAATCCATGGCGTGAAGTTTGGCAGAAAAAAGATCACTCTATCAAAGGATTGCCAGTTAAAGTTCCACTTGGTGATATCGTCGATATCGCCGATATTCCTGATACTAAATTCCTGACAAGCGACAGTCGTGCGAATGTCGCCAATTTGTTGGGTCGCTACATGGCCAATACGATGTATGTTGTCGTCGCTAAAAACCAGGGTGCGGCATTGGACCCTTCGGGCGGTATGGCCATTTCTTTGTACCGTCATGACGGTACTACTATTAAGTTTCTGAAAAAACTGGTTCTGCATCCGCGTCCAGGCTATGCGTTTGTCGATGCCGTTCCGGCAGCGTTGAACATGATCGTGATGGCCGAGAATACCAAATCGGATCAGGAAGAAACGCAAATCGCCGAAGAAGCTCAAGATGAGGCGGATGAAAACGAAGCCGTATCATGGGCTGAGGATGCTGCGGACGAACAAACCGCTATCTTAGGCACGGCGGCCGCATCGCCTGCACCGATGATTGTAACTATTCCGTATCAAAACTTGCCGCAATGGGTCAACATCCAGCGTCGTTTGCGCAGTGTACCAGGGGTGGTCAACATCGTGACTATCCGCGTCGCCCCGTCCAGTGCAGAAGTGCAGATCATTACTGCCCATTCGTCGGTTACAATGTCGCAGAATTTTGCAACGGCGGGTTTTGAGTTACAAGCAATGCCCAACGGCGAAGTTGCTCTTTTAGATCGCTAAATCATTGATCGTCCACTAAGGAAAAACAATATGGCCTCGACATCAAAGACCAACGCCTTTCGCAATCAAACGTTTTTCTGGATCGGCTTTCTTGTTCTAGTCGTGGCGCTTTTGGTATTACTAAAAGAAGTGATGGCACCGTTCGTTACAGGGTTGGCGATTGCGTATCTGCTTAATCCGTCTGTTACAAAGTTAGATACGACGATGCCGCGCTATTTGGCGGCGTTGTTGATTTTGGTTAGTTTCGTCGTCATCGTGGTCATTCTTTTCGTCGCCCTAAGCCCAATGATCGCACATCAGGTCATCGGTTTGGTAAACGATATTCCTGACTACATTCAAAAGCTAAAAGCTTTGGCGGATCCCTACATCGCTAATTTCCTCAATCGATTAGATCCCGATGACGTGGCGCGCCTGCACGAGGCCGCGGGTAGTCAAGCCGGTGTTGTGTTGACGGGTGCCAAGAAAGTCATTTCAAACTTATGGAGTGGCGGTATGGCCGTGATCGATGTCATTACGTTTTTTGTCATCGTGCCGGTCGTCGCATTTTATTGCATGCGCGATTGGCCTAGTATCGTGTCGAAAACCGATAAGTTATTACCTCGTCGCCATGCGAAAAGTCTGCGCGCGATTTTCAGGGAATTTGATATGCGCTTGGCCGGTTTCATGCGCGGCCAGTTATTAGTCTGTCTCAGCCTTGGGTGTATTTACGGTTTTGCCTTAACGACCATTGGATTGAATTTCGGTCTGGCTATCGGCTTTATCGCCGGGATTTTATCGTTCATTCCGTATGTCGGTTCGACATTCGGTTTCGTCGCCAGCGTTGCAGTCGCCTTGGTACAATATCAAGGCTATGAAATGCCAGCGGTTGTAGTCGGTATTTTCGTCATCGGCCAATTGATCGAAGGAAATTTCCTGACCCCTAAACTGGTTGGTGAGCGTATCGGCTTGCATCCGGTGTGGGTGATTTTCGCTTTGATGACCGGCGGTAATTTATTCGGTTTTACGGGATTGCTATTGGCTGTTCCTGTTGCGGC
>JANODM010000256.1:0-2001 GCA_031412695.1 Alphaproteobacteria bacterium | reverse complement strand
CGCCGCCGCCCTGCAAGCCATGGCTTGACTCAGCAAGATGTGCTAGAAGCAAGGAAATGGCTTGAGCATTTAAAAGAGAGTTGACATGCGTCCTTATCATATCGCCTGGATCGTTTGTTTTGTTGCATTGATCGTATTTGTCGGGATGCGATTTGCCATGCAAACCCCGCCTTCTGCTTCATCGTCGATTGCAGGGGTGGAATTAGGTGGACCATTTACGCTGACCGATCAAAACGGCAAACGCGTCACGGAAAAATCCTGGCCGGGAAAATATCTGTTAGTTTATTTCGGCTTCACCCATTGCCCCGATATTTGTCCTGTTGGCCTCAGCCGCATCATTGAAGCCTTGAACGCCTTGCCGCCTGAATTACGTAAGAAAATTCAACCGATCTTCATCACGGTTGATCCTGCACGTGACACGGCAAAAGCCTTGAAAGATTATGTGGTTTTATTCGACAAGAATATGGTCGGACTGACAGGCACAACGGAAGAAATCAAACATGTTATAAAATTATATCGTGTATATGCGCAAAAAGACACCCCCCAAAAAGGAAGTGGTACCGACTACATGGTCAATCATTCGGGGTATACGTATTTAATGAATCCTGAAGGCGGACTGGCAGGAATTTATCCGCATGAAACCACGCCTGACGACATGGCCAAGCAGCTGAAAACTGCTATTTCAAACTAGTGGATCGTAGGGTTGCTTTGCGCGGTCCAAGCATCAATCGCTTTGCGCGATTTTTCCAAGGTCATCTTATCGAACGACGTCATGACGTCATTCAACGGAATTGATGCCAATGCATTATCCTGGAAAACATTTAAACGCCGCCATTGTTGGAACATCGTATTATAGTCAGTGCGCGTTATACGGGCAGCATGTGCCAAAACGCTGAGCGTTTGAATGAAATCATCACCCAGTTTTTTCAAAATGATATCGGGCTCGAGCATCAGCAATGCACCCCACAAACATACGAATAACGACACATCACCGTTTTTAAGCGATTCCAAAATTTGTCGTGAGGTAATGCTGTTTTCTTCTTTCATACGTTGAGCTTTGAGGCGAGCATCGAGCGTAATGGCAACGTTTTCTTTCTTCGGCACCAAACGATGACGCATGACGCGTTCCATCGCCGTATCCAGCATTTTCTTGTCGATCGTAAAACGCTGTTGAATCTGCTGGCGCAAATCTTCCGATACATGGCAATAAAGTTGTGCCGCTAATTCCGTGGTTACTTCGGGGCGTAGAATCAAATCTTTTTGCAACTCCGGTACAAACGGCGATGCATTGATCAGCCAGGTAATCCCCGAATTGCACAAAGAGGCCCCTTGGTTTTTAACTAAAACTTGAAATACGGTGCTATCGTCCGTCCCGATTAAAAAACGCGTTAGGTCTTCACCAATATTCTTGCGCTGTGCCATCGCCAGCCAATAATCAGAACTGTCAAAATGTTTGGCAACTTCGATCAGATACTCATCAGACAGTTTTTCGGACAGACGCAACACGGATTCCGAAACGGCAATAGGATTTTCATAAATTAAAAAATCCAACAAAACTTGCGGGCAATCCGGTTCGACGGCCAATTGTGTTGCCAGGTCTTGGCGCAAATCCAATTCGGCTTCGGTCAATAACTGTAATAAAATATCTTGTGCCAGGCCGCGTTCAGCGGATGTCAAAGCCGAGCGCAACATACCGGTGACCGCTTGCGCCAAATCTTTTCGATCATGCATTGAGCCGCTGCGCGCCAAGCGGTATAGATATTCCGGTTGGGAAAAATCATGAGCCATACGAATCACACACTGTTCGTTTATTATGAAATTATCTAAAATTTTATCCAAAAGGGATTGAAAATTGGTGAATTTAACTGTTTAGATTTACATATGAATGATATAGCGAGCAAAAACAGCAGGTTAGATAACTGTCGATTTAGACAGAAATAGACGTTTTTAACTTGACGGAATCGGTCGTATAAAGATATTATAAATTCATAAATCATTAAC